>NZ_LMCV01000048.1:0-233932 GCF_001424925.1 Pseudomonas sp. Root329
CTCAGACGCCGGATAGATGAAAGCAAGCCAAACACGCATCAAAAACAGTATTGCAGAAAAGGGGGTAACCATAGATGTGGGAGCGGGCTTGCTCGCGAAGGCGTCATCACATTCAACATCGATGTTGAATGACATACTGCTTTCGCGAGCAAGCCCGCTCCCACATTTAGGGCTCAGTGCACCGCCGCAATGCACCGTGAACCGCAATCGCGCACGGCAACAGATCCGAAATCCCGCCTGCGTTCGCAATCGAACCCCTATCGAAAAAACACAAAAGCCCCGAATTACGGGGCTTTCAGCGCTGCTCAGCGGCTTTCTGTTTCAACTTGTTAAAACCTGGCACGCCCCCTGCAATAGTCCATTCAGTGATTCAGTTCACTACCCGGTTTCGGGGACCTTGGTACAGGCAGGCCGGGGATTCCCCTCTTTACATCGGGCTCACACCGCACAAGCGACGAGCCCAAGCAGTTTTGGGGCCCTTGATACAGGCAGGTCAGGGGTTCCTTCTTTACACCGGGCTCACGACGCAATGCGCGAGCCCTGCCGTTTTGGGAACCTTGGTACAGGCAGGCCGGGGATTCCCTCTTTTATTGCTCTCGGAGATGGATCTCCAGCCGCCAGCGGTCATCGACCTCACTACCGGTCCACTCACCCTGCAGTGGCCGGGCCGCCACCACCGTCAGCAACAACCCTCCATCACTCAAACGCACCCGCCAGTTCACGCTCTTGTCGTTGATTTTGAGCTGACCTTTCTGCGCCTTGCCTTCAGCCTCGAACAGCAGCGCGAGGCTACCGTCGACGAACTCGCCGTGAGCCTTGGGTTCGTTGTTGAACCACACCACCAACCCGTCGTTCGTCACCTCGACCTGCTGCAATTCACTGGGGTCGGGCGTGGTCAGGCGACCGATCATCAGCCCCACCATCACCCCGACAATCGCCAGTGAAGCCATCACTCGCGGGAATAGCTTCGAACGCGGGTCTGCTTCAGGCGTAGAATGCCGCTCATCTTTACCTTCGGAGCCGTGCATGTTTCACGTCATCCTTTTCCAACCAGAAATTCCGCCGAATACCGGCAACGTTATCAGGCTGTGCGCCAACAGTGGCTGCCACCTGCATTTGATCGAACCGCTGGGCTTCGAGATGGACGACAAGCGTCTGCGCCGGGCCGGCCTCGATTACCACGAGTATGCCACCCTGCAACGCCACGCAGACCTCGCCAGCTGTCTGGAAAGCCTCGGTCATCCTCGGCTGTTCGCCTTCACCACCAAGGGCTCGCGGCCGTTCCACGATGCCAGCTTCGCCGAGGGCGATGCGTTCCTGTTCGGCCCGGAAAGCCGTGGTTTGCCGGCCGAAGTACTCGATGCCCTGCCCGGCGAACAGCGCCTGCGCCTGCCGATGCGTGAAGGCTGCCGCAGCCTGAACCTGTCGAACACCGTGGCGGTTGCCGTGTACGAAGGCTGGCGCCAGCTGGGCTTCAAGTAACCCCGCATAACAAATGTGGGAGCGAGCCTGCTCGCGAAGGGGTCATAACATTCAACATCATCGTTGTCTGTTACACCGCTTTCGCGAGCAAGCCCGCTCCCACATTGGACTTGCTTTGACGCACAGACCGCTTATTGAACGGTTGGAGTCTCGCCAGCCGCCTGCATGCGTTGCAGCTCTTGTGCGTACAGCGCGTCGAAGTTCACCGGGGCCAGCATCAGCGCCGGGAACGAACCACGGGTGACCAGGCTGTCCAGGGTTTCGCGAGCGTACGGGAACAGGATGTTCGGGCAGAACGCGCCGAGGGTGTGGCTCATCGAAGCGTCGTCGAGGTTCTTGATCAGGAAGATCCCGGCCTGTTGCACTTCAGCAATGAACGCCACTTCGTCGCCGTTCTTCACGGTGACGGACAGGGTCAGTACGACTTCGTGGAAGTCGCCTTCCAGGGCCTTTTGACGGGTGTTCAGATCCAGACCGACGCTCGGTTCCCACTGCTGGCGGAAAATGGCCGGGCTTTTCGGGGCTTCGAAGGACAAGTCACGTACATAGATGCGCTGCAAGGAGAATTGCGGTGCGGTTTCTTCTTCGCTAGCTGCAGTGTTCTGTTGGTCAGTCATCTCAGATCCTTTCTGATCTTGGGGTCTTATAGGGAAGGCATTCAGGCCTTGAGCATCGCGTCGAGCTTGCCGGCGCGCTCAAGGGCGAACAAATCATCACAACCACCCACGTGGGTGCTGCCGATCCAGATCTGCGGCACGGACGTACGTCCGGCCTTCTGAGCCATGGCGGCACGCACCTGCGGCTTGCCATCGACCTTGATCTCTTCGAAGGCCACGCCTTTGTTCTCGAGCAGGTACTTGGCTCGCGAACAGTAAGGGCAGTAATCGCTGGAATAGACGACGACGTTGCTCATATCACTTCACCAGCGGCAGGTTGTCGCCTTTCCAGCTGGAAATACCGCCGGAGAGCTTGGCGGCGGTGAAGCCGGACTTCATCAGTTCGCGGGCATGAGTGCCAGCAGTCTGGCCCATGGCGTCGACCAGGATGATGGTCTTGGCCTTGTGCTTTTCCAGTTCGCCGACGCGAGCGGTCAGTTTGTCGTGAGGAATGTTCACCGCGCCAACGATGTGACCGGCGGCGAAATCCTTGGTCGAACGAATGTCGATCACAACGCCCGCGTCCTTGTTGACCAGCCCGGTCAGTTCACCGGTGCTCAGGCTGCGGCCGCCGCCTTGCATCTGATAGGCCAACAGCAAGGCCGCCAGTACGACGAAGATACCCACGAGAATGTAGTGGTTGGTGGCGAATTGAATCAGATGTTCAACCATCGAAGGAGGTTCCAGGGCGTTAAAATGTCGGCCAGTATACACAGCCACTATGGTGGGCCAAACCCCGTCCGGCGGTGACGCCGTCGGAACTTAGCTTTAAACTGCCACTCCCTTTTCCATCGCCCTCTTTTAACTCAGCCACGAGTGGAATCCATGACTACCACGCCTAAACCTTTGGTCCTGATTATTCTCGACGGCTTCGGTCACAGTGAGAGCCCTGAATCCAACGCCGTCTTTGCGGCGAAGAAGCCCGTGCTGGACCGTCTGTGGGCCACCGTGCCGAACAGCCTGATCTCGGGCAGCGGCATGGACGTCGGCCTGCCGGATGGCCAGATGGGTAACTCCGAAGTCGGCCACATGAACCTCGGCGCCGGCCGCGTGGTGTATCAGGACTTCACCCGCGTGACCAAATCGATCCGCGACGGCGAGTTCTTCGAGAACCCGACCATCTGCGCCGCTGTCGATAAAGCCGTCGCTGCCGGCAAAGCCGTGCACTTCATGGGCCTGCTGTCCGATGGCGGCGTTCACAGCCATCAGGATCACCTGGTTGCCATGGCTGAACTGGCTTTCAAGCGCGGCGCTGAAAAAATCTATCTGCACGCCTTCCTTGATGGTCGCGACACGCCGCCGAAAAGCGCTCAATCGTCCATCGAACTGCTGGATGCGGCCTTCCAGGCCCTCGGCAAAGGCCGGATCGCCAGCATTGTCGGCCGTTACTTCGCCATGGACCGCGACAACCGTTGGGACCGCGTGTCCCAGGCTTACAACCTGATTGTCGATGGCAACGGCGAATTCAACGCCGCCACTGCACAGGAAGGCCTGCAAGCCGCGTATGAACGCGGCGAGAGCGACGAATTCGTCAAAGCCACCTCCATCGGCGAGCCGGTAAAAGTCGAAGACGGCGACGCCGTGGTGTTCATGAACTTCCGCGCCGACCGCGCCCGAGAACTGACCCGCGTATTCGTCGAAGACGATTTCAAGGAATTCGAACGTGCCCGTCAGCCGAAGCTGGCCGGCTTCGTCATGCTGACCCAGTACGCCGCCAGCATTCCCGCGCCATCGGCCTTCGCCGCGGGCAGCCTGGACAACGTGCTGGGCGACTACCTGGCGAAAAACGGCAAGACCCAGCTGCGCATCGCCGAAACCGAGAAGTATGCCCACGTGACCTTCTTCTTCTCCGGAGGCCGTGAAGAACCGTTCCCGGGCGAAGAACGCATCCTGATCCCGTCGCCAAAAGTCGCCACTTATGACTTGCAGCCCGAGATGAGCGCCCCGGAAGTCACCGACCGCATCGTCGATGCCATCGAAAACCAGCGTTACGACGTGATCGTGGTCAACTACGCCAACGGCGACATGGTCGGCCACAGCGGTGTGTTTGATGCAGCGGTGAAAGCCGTAGAATGCTTGGACCTGTGCGTCGGCCGCATCGTCGATGCGCTGGAAAAAGTCGGCGGCGAAGCGCTGATCACTGCCGATCACGGCAATGTCGAGCAGATGTCCGACGAGACCACTGGCCAGGCGCATACCGCGCACACCACCGAACCGGTGCCGTTCATCTATGTCGGCAAGCGCGACTTCAAGGTTCGCGACGGCGGCGTGCTGGCGGATGTGGCACCGACCATGCTGATGTTGATGGGCCTGGAAAAACCGGCGGAAATGACCGGAATGTCGATTCTGGTGTAATCGGTCTCTCAGACACCACTAAACCCTGTGGGAGCGGGCTTGCTCGCGAATGCGGTGCGTCAGTCAACGTTGGTGTCGACTGACGCACCGCATTCGCGAGCAAGCCCGCTCCCACATTGGTTTTGCGGTGTTTTCACCCCCGAACCTACTCCAGTTATCACACAGCCCCAATTGGGCGTTTTTTTTGCAGCGCTTGGCGGGCATACTAGGCTGTCCCTTTCCCTGGTGTCGCCCGCCTCTATGCTTCGCGTCCTGATAGCCCTTGCTCTGACTTGCCTGCTCCAACCGGCCTTTGCTGACGAGCGCGCGCAAACCCAACAACAGTTGGACGCCACGCGTCAGGACATTGCCGAGCTGAAAAAGCTGCTGGGCAAGCTCCAGGAAGAAAAGTCGGGTGTGCAAAAAGACCTCAAAGGCACCGAAACCGAGATGGGCAAGCTCGAGAAGCAGGTCGATGCCCTGCAAAAAGAGCTGAAGAAAAGCGAATCCGAGCTGCAGCGACTCGATGCCGAGAAAAAAAAACTCCAGAGCGCGCGCATTGAACAGCAGCGACTGATCGCCATTCAGGCCCGCGCGGCCTATCAAAACGGCCGCCAGGAGTACTTGAAGCTGCTGCTCAACCAGCAGAACCCGGAAAAATTCGCCCGCACCCTCACCTATTACGACTACCTGAGCCAGGCCCGCCTGGAGCAGCTGAAGAATTTCAACGAAACCCTGCGCCAACTGGCCAATGTCGAAAAAGACATCGCCATGCAACAGGCGCAATTGCTGGTGCAGAAAAGCAGCCTCGACAGCCAGCGTGACGAACTCGACAAAGTCCGCAAGGAGCGCCAGCAAGTCCTGGCCAAGCTTAGCGACGACGTGAAGGCTCGCGATCAGAAGCTGGCAGCCCGCGAGCAAGATCAGGCAGACCTGTCTAAAGTCCTTAAAACCATTGAAGAAACCTTGGCCCGTCAGGCCCGTGAGGCAGAAGAAGCGCGGCAAAAAGCGCTGATCGCCCAGCAGGAAGCCGAAAAAAAGCGTTTACGTGAGGCTCAGGCTGCAGCAGATGCAGACGCCACTGATGCCCCACGCAAACCCGTTAAATCGACACCCGGCGCATTGGTTTCAAGTTCAGGCGAGACCTTTGGCGGCCCCTTTGCTTCAAGCCGGGGAAAACTTCCGTGGCCCGTTGATGGTCGACTGCTGGCACGCTTTGGCGAAACCCGTGGCGACGACGCCCGCACCAAGTGGGACGGCGTGATGATCAGCGCCTCCGCCGGCAGCCAGGTGCACGCCGTGCATGGCGGTCGCGTGGTGTTCGCCGACTGGTTGCGAGGCGCCGGGCTGCTGGTGATTCTCGACCACGGCAACGGTTTTTTGAGTCTTTATGGTCACAACCAGACGCTGCTCAAGTCTGCAGGTGACGTGGTAAAAGCCGGTGAGTCCATCTCCACTGTGGGTAGTAGTGGCGGGCAGGACACACCAGCGCTGTATTTCGCTATTCGTCAGCAGGGTCACCCGAGTGATCCGGCGCAATGGTGTCGTGCGCAAGGATAAGTACGCCATCTACTTCAGGAGTTCGTTCGACATGCTGCATTTGTCCCGCCTTACCTCGCTGGCCCTGACGATCGCCCTGGTGATTGGCGCGCCTCTGGCGTTCGCCGCTCAACCGGCCCCGGCAGTCGCGCCTGCGGGCACTGCTGCGACCACCAAGGCGCCGTTGCCTCTGGAAGAGTTGCGCACCTTTGCCGAGGTCATGGATCGGATCAAGGCCGCCTATGTCGAACCGGTGGACGACAAGACCCTGCTGGAAAACGCGATCAAGGGCATGCTCAGCAACCTCGACCCGCACTCTGCCTACCTGGGCCCGGAAGACTTCGCTGAGTTGCAGGAAAGCACCAGCGGCGAATTCGGCGGCCTGGGCATCGAAGTGGGCGCTGAAGACGGTTTCATCAAGGTGGTTTCGCCGATCGATGACACCCCGGCTTCCAAGGCTGGCATTCAGGCCGGCGACTTCATCGTCAAGATCAACGGCCAGCCGACCCGCGGCCAGAGCATGACCGAAGCCGTGGACAAGATGCGCGGCAAGATCGGCCAGAAAATCACCCTGACCCTGGTGCGCGACGGCGGTACACCGTTCGACGTGACCCTGGCCCGCGCCATCATTCAAGTGAAGAGCGTGAAGAGCCAGCTGCTGGAGTCCGGCTACGGCTACATCCGCATCACCCAGTTCCAGGTCAAGACCGGCGACGAAGTCTCCAAGGCCCTGGCCAAGCTGCGCAAGGACAACGGCAAGAAACTCAAAGGCATCATCCTCGACCTGCGTAACAACCCGGGCGGCGTGCTGCAAGCGGCGGTGGAAGTGGTTGACCACTTCATTACCAAGGGCCTGATCGTTTACACCAAGGGCCGTATTGCCAACTCCGAGCTCCGCTTCTCCGCCACCGGCAAGGACGAAAGCGAAGCCGTGCCAATGGTCGCGCTGATCAACGGCGGCAGCGCCTCGGCGTCGGAAATTGTCGCCGGCGCCTTGCAGGATCAGAAACGCGCGGTGGTCATGGGCACCACCAGTTTCGGTAAAGGCTCGGTACAAACCGTCCTGCCGCTGAACAACGAACGCGCACTGAAGATCACCACGGCGCTGTATTACACGCCGAACGGTCGCTCGATCCAGGCTCAGGGCATCGTCCCGGACATCGAAGTGCGCAAGGCCAAGATCACCAACGAGCAGGACGGCGAGTACTTCAAGGAAGCCGACCTGCAAGGTCACCTTGGCAACGGCAACGGCGGCGCCGACAAACCGACCAGCTCCAGTGGCAAAGCCAAGGCCATGCCGCAGGATGATGACTATCAATTGGCCCAGGCCCTGAGCCTGCTCAAAGGGTTGAGCATCACCTCCGGCCGCTGAGATGCGCCTGCGGTTATTCCTCGGTCTGCTATGTTGTCTGGCGGGTGTTGCTCACGCAACGCCCGCCCCTCAAAAGGCCTACATCACTCTGATCATCGATGACCTGGGGCAGAACCTGCCCCGGGATCGTCGCGTGCTGGCCCTGCCCGGCCCGGTCACCACGGCGATCATGCCCGATACGCCCCACGCCACCGAATTCGCCCGCGAAGCCCATCGCGCCGGAAAGATCGTCATCCTGCACATGCCTATGGACCCGGCCACCGGGCCGTTTGCCTGGCATCCCGAGATTCCCATCGAAGAACTGGAAAAGCGTCTTGATGCGGCGTTCAAAGCCGTGCCTTACACCAGCGGCATCAACAACCACATGGGCAGCCGCATGACCGCCCAGCAACCGGCGATGGCCTGGCTGATGGCCGAGCTGCAGGGCCGGCACAAGTTCTTTGTCGACAGCCGTACCAGTGCTCAGACAGTCGCCGCCGCCGAGGCGCAGAAGATTGGTCTGGCCAGCGTCTCGCGAGATGTATTTCTCGATAATGAGCCCACTGAAGCCGCGATTTTTACTCAGCTACAGACGGCTATCAGCCTGGCGCGCAAGCAGGGTTCTGCAGTGATGATCGGGCATCCGTATCCGCAGACATTAGCGGTGCTTGAACGTGAATTGCCCAAGCTCAAGACTCAGGGCATTGACTGGATCGACATCAAACAGATGATCAGCGTGCGCGGCAATCGTGCAACGGCAGCGCACGGCAAGGATGGCCAGTACCGCCTCCCGACCTCCCGATAATTCCTCGCAGCCCACTCCATTTCGCGATAACTATTTATACCTGCCGGTACACCGCCGCGTGCCACGATAGCGCTCACCCTGAATTTCATCACCAAGGAATGGACATGAAATACCGTAGCTACTTTTGCTTCGCGGGCCTGATTGGCCTGCTGGCTATTTCCGCAGTGCAGGCCCGCGATCTGGGCGAAGGCGCCGTCAACGACTCACCGTCAAGGGCACTGCAAAACAGCGAACATCTTTATGAAATCTGGAGCGGCGTGGGACGACTCAATCTCCAATCGGGCTTGACCTGCGGCGCCGTTCTACTGGATACGCGAAACAGCCAAGGCCGAGCCACCGGCCCTGCCTACCTGCTCACCAGCGGTCATTGCGTGTTGTTTCAGTACGGTTCGGCGCGGACCCATCTGCCTTTGAAAGCCAGCGTCACCTTCCACTACTTTCATGACACGCCACAGCGTAAACGCCAATACGCCATCCGAACTGCCCGATGGAGCAGTCTGGTCGGGACCGATCTTGCAGTACTGGAGGTCGACGCAACATTGGCGTCGCTGATACACGCCGGGGTCAACCCGCTCAAGCTGGCGTCCCATCAAACCAACGAGAGTCATGATGCGCTTAACATTGGCGCGCCGAGCGGCTTTACCGAACAAGGGCTTCGATTGAGTGCCTGCACTGAACAAACCGCCGGAACGTTCATCGACCACCCTGGGGTGTTCCCTTTGGCCATGAAAAACAGCTGCGACCTTCGCCCTGGCAGCTCCGGTAGCCCGATGCTGAACCGCCGCACCAATGAAATCACCGGCATCGTCAGTAAAGTCGTGAGCTCGCGCAATACACCAGCGCCGCCTGGCTGTGAGCACTCGACGTCCTGCACGGCTGGCCGTTTCAACTACAGCTACTCTGCCAACTTTCTACACAACTGCTTTATTGACGGTGTCTTCACCAGCGATGGGGCGAACTGTTCGTTGGAGCCGGTCGAACTGACTGTCACGGAGCCCTGGAAGCTCAAGTCATACGTTCATAGAACGCAAAACGTGGATGAGCAGATCGTATTGCCTACGTGGGACTTCAGGTTCTCCCTCGAGGCGCCCTTCTATCGCTACAAAACGGTCCATAACGCCAGGGACTGCAAAGCTTCCGACAATTACAGCGCCGCCATCAGCGCTGAAGATGCTTACATCAATACTGAAATCGGGCCACAAAGCGGCGCACATGCACTGTGCATTATCGGCGTCGCCTCAGGGGAACTGCAGCTGACAAGGGCGATGTTGAATAACGTGTTTACAAGTGCCGTGTACTTGAGCGCGACGCCGGCCGCTCCGCCTCAGGTTGCATCGAAGTGATGGTTACAGATACTTCGCCATGATGTCGTCCACCACGCCTTCCTTGCGTAGCTGATCCAGCGCGGCTTGCAGCTTGGCGACGACGTCATCCGGCACGTCCTTGTTCAATGCCAGATACAACTCGGCGCTGTTAAATCGCAGCACGGTCTTGAGCCCGGTCACACCGTCCTGGCGCGCCAGATAGCGCCCGGCCGGATCACCCGTGGCCCACAGATCAATCTGGCCATTGACCAGCTTCTTCGCGTTGTCCTGATCCCGCAGCACGACTATCGGCTTCAATCCTTGCTTGGCCAATGTCTCGGCAATCGCATCGCCCTTGTAGGCGCCGATCTTGTATTTGCGCGCCTGCTCCAGCGACTCAAGGCTGATCTTGCTATCGGCCTTGGCCAGCATGATCCAGTCATCCGGCCCGATCGGGCCAACCCACTTGAACAGGTTCTCGCGGTCCGGCAACCGTGCCATCACAAATACGCCATAACCGGGTTTCTCCAGGGCGAGCTTGTAGATTCGCTCCCAAGGGAAACGCAGCGTCAGGCTGTAGGTGACTTCGGCGCGTTTAAACATCTCGCGGACGATATCCACCGCGATGCCATTGATGTTCTCGTCCTGAGCGAAGTTCTTGCCGTTCTTCGCCATGTTGTAGGGGGGGAAATTTTCAGTCAGCAACACCAGGCCGGTGTCGGGATTTGCTGCGGCATGTGCCCCATTGACGAGCAATAGAGAAGCACTGGCGAGGGCAAGAAGAAGGCGTCTAAGCATGTCTGGCTACCGAAATCCATGGCGTACCCAAGAGTGCCCTGAGCCCGCCATGATGTCCACTGGCCTGTATCGGTTTGTTTAGCGCATCACGATGCCGCGATGAGCCATGTAGGCCTTGGCTTCCTGCACGGTGTATTCGCCGAAGTGGAAAATACTCGCTGCCAACACTGCGCTGGCGTGGCCTTCGAGGATGCCGTCGGCCAAGTGCTGCAGATTGCCGACGCCGCCGGAGGCGATCACCGGGATACCCAGCGCATCGCTGATGGCGCGGGTAACGCCCAGGTCGAAGCCGTTTTTCATGCCGTCCTGGTCCATGCTGGTCAGCAGGATTTCACCGGCGCCCAGGCCTTCCATTTTCTTCGCCCATTCAACGGCGTCGAGACCGGTTGGCTTGCGACCACCGTGGGTGAAGATTTCCCAGCGCGGGGTTTCGCCCGGGCCGGAGACCTTCTTCGCGTCGATGGCAACGACGATGCACTGCGAACCGAAATGCTGAGCCGCTTCACCAACGAATTCCGGGTTGAACACCGCAGCCGTGTTGATCGAAACCTTGTCCGCGCCGGCATTCAGCAAGTTGCGAATGTCCTGCACGGTTCGCACACCGCCGCCCACAGTCAGCGGGATGAACACCTGGCTGGCCATGCGCTCGACGGTATGCAGCGTGGTGTCGCGGCCATCGACGCTGGCGGTGATGTCGAGAAAAGTAATCTCGTCGGCACCCTGCTCGTCGTAACGACGGGCGATTTCCACCGGGTCGCCGGCATCACGGATGTTCTCGAACTTCACACCTTTAACGACCCGGCCGTTATCCACGTCCAGGCAAGGGATGATGCGTTTGGCCAGCGCCATGGTCAGTCCTCAGCCTTTGTACGAATCGCAGAAAGCTTGCGCTTCAGCGACATCGAGAGTGCCTTCGTAGATCGCCCGGCCGGTGATCGCGCCGATGATGCCTGGCGCTTTCGCGTCGAGCAGCGACTTGATGTCACCGAGGTTGTGGATGCCACCGGAAGCGATGACCGGGATCTTCGTCGCGGCGGCCAGCGCAGCGGTGAACGGAACGTTGCAGCCCTGCATCATGCCGTCTTTGGCGATGTCGGTATAAACGATCGCAGACACGCCGTCGGCTTCGAACTGCTTGGCCAGGTCGATCACCTGAATGGTGCTGATTTCAGCCCAGCCGTCAGTGGCGACAAAACCGTCTTTGGCATCCAGACCCACGATCACTTTGCCCGGGAACGCGCGGCAGGCTTCGGCGACGAAGGCCGGATCTTTCACGGCTTTGGTGCCGATGATCACGTAGCTCACGCCCGCTTTCACGTAGTGCTCGATGGTTTCCAGGGAACGGATACCGCCGCCGATCTGGATCGGCAGGTTCGGGTAGCGCTTGGCGATGGCGGTGACCACTTCGCCGTTGACCGGCTGGCCTTCGAAGGCACCGTTCAGGTCGACCAGATGCAGACGACGGCAACCGCCCTCCACCCACTTGGCAGCCATGCTCACCGGGTCATCGGAGAACACCGTGGAATCTTCCATGCGGCCCTGGCGCAGACGAACACAGGCACCGTCTTTAAGATCGATAGCGGGAATAATCAGCATCTGGCAAACCTTCAAATTCGATTGTTCAGCTTCGCTCGAAAATCAGTTTTTCTCGAGCGCCCACAAGTCGCTTTCGATGCTTTCGAACCTCTCTTTGAGGTGCGTCTGCACATCGAAAATCGCCCTGTTGTAATAGTGCGGCGCAATTTCACGGGTAAACAGCTCAAGGATTTCAGCCGCTTCGAACGAACCCAGGTCCAGCTCGAAGCGATCCTCCATGAAGCGTTTGATCTTCTGGTTGGCCTCGTTCTCCTGTTCAGGAGTGAGAGTCAGGATCGGTGGCTTCTTCTTGACGGCCATTTACCAGCGACCATCCCACGCGGCGAAGTTCTGCAGCAATTGCAGGCCATGGGTATGGCTCTTCTCCGGGTGGAACTGCACGGCGAAACGCGAGCCATCGGCCAGCGCCGCAGCGAAATCGACACCGTAGTGACCGCCACCCACCACTTGCCGCGGGTTGCCGGCAGCGATGTAGTAGCTGTGCACGAAGTAGAAACGCGCCAGGTCCGGAATGTCGTGCCACAGCGGGTGACTCACCTTCTGCTTCACTTCGTTCCAGCCCATGTGCGGGACTTTCAGGTGTTCGCCATCTTCGTGCAGGTCTTTGCCGAAGAACTTCACCGCGCCCGGAAACAGGCCGATGCAATCAACACCGTCGTTCTCTTCACTGGTGTCGAGCAAGGCTTGCATGCCGACGCAGATGCCGAGGAACGGGCGGTCCTGGCTGACTTCGCGCACCAGCGAATCGAAGCCCAGGCGACGGATCTCCGCCATGCAGTCGCGAATCGCGCCGACGCCGGGGAAAACCACCCGGTCGGCTTCGCGAATCACATCGGCATCGCTGGTGATCAAGACCTTGCCGGCACCGACGTGCTCGAGGGCCTTGGCCACCGAGTGCAGGTTGCCCATGCCGTAATCGATAACCGCGACCGTCTGCATTACAGAACGCCTTTGGTCGATGGCATCTGACCGGCCATGCGGTCATCCAGCTCTACCGCCATGCGCAGGGCGCGGCCGAAAGCCTTGAACACGGTTTCGATCTGGTGGTGAGTGTTGGTGCCGCGCAGGTTGTCGATGTGCAGGCTGACGAGCGCGTGGTTGACGAAGCCCTGGAAGAATTCCTGGAACAGGTCAACGTCGAAGCCGCCAACGGTGGCACGGGTGTAGGGAACGTGCATCTGCAGGCCAGGGCGGCCGGAGAAGTCGATCACCACGCGCGACAGCGCTTCATCGAGCGGCACATAGGCATGGCCGTAACGACGGATGCCTTTCTTGTCGCCGATGGCTTTGGCGAAGGCCTGACCCAAAGTGATACCGACGTCTTCCACCGTGTGGTGGTCG
The DNA here is from genome assembly GCF_001424925.1 of Pseudomonas sp. Root329. NCBI lineage: Bacteria > Pseudomonadati > Pseudomonadota > Gammaproteobacteria > Pseudomonadales > Pseudomonadaceae > Pseudomonas > Pseudomonas sp. Root329. Next base: position 13,207 of record NZ_LMCV01000048.1, read on the forward strand.
TCGATATGCAGGTCGCCCTTGCTGACAATATCCAGGTCGATCAGCCCGTGACGGGCGATCTGGTCCAGCATGTGCTCAAGAAAAGGAACACCGATATCAAATCGGGCCTTTCCGGTGCCATCCAGGTTGATCGAGGCTTTGATCTGGGTTTCCAGAGTGTCGCGCTCGACTGACGCCTTACGTTCGGCCATCACCAGCTCCGCAAAATCATTGGGCGAAAAAGGCAACCATTATAGGGGCGCGGGCGCCAAACAGAAACACGATACGTGATATCCCTGACGGGCTGAACCCTGCGCTGTCGGGGATAGACATGTCCATACAAGCCATTTGTACACACCACAAAACAAATGTGGGAGCGGCGGTGCGACGATTCGACTTGCTCGCGAAGAGGGAGTGTCAGTCGACATTAGTGCCGCCTGACACACCGCCTTCGCGAGCAAGCCCGCTCCCACAGGGGTTATGCGTTAATGGAACAGTACTGCCGTTTTCTGCAGGGTCACCCAAACACCCCACGCCAACGGAATACCCACCACCAGCCACGCAGCCACTGCCAAAGGCTTGGTACCCGCATTCGCTTTCCACTCCAATACGGTGCTGCTGTCAGCCCCCTTGTCGTGGCCCAGCGCCTGTTCGGCAGCCAGTTCAGCGTCGGTCATGAAGTACTTGTCAGCCACCGGACGCACCAGCAGGTTGCAGATGAAACCCAGCACCAGCAGGCCTGCGAGGATGTACAGGGTGATGTCGTAAGCCGCGGCGCGTTCAACGCCGATGCTCAGCTGATACTCACGCAGGTAGTTCACCAACACCGGACCCAACACGCCTGCCGCCGCCCACGCCGTCAGCAGACGACCGTGGATCGCGCCGACCATTTGCGTACCGAACAGATCCGCCAGGTAAGCCGGCACCGTCGCAAAACCACCGCCGTACATCGACAGGATGATGCAGAAGGCCGCTACGAACAGCGCAACGTTGCCCAGGTGACCGAGGTTCGGAATCAGTGCATACAGGGCAAAACCCAGGGCGAAGAACACGAAATAGGTGTTTTTACGACCAAGGTAATCCGAGAACGAGGCCCAGAAGAACCGGCCACCGATGTTGAACAGACTCAGCAAACCGGTGAAACCGGCAGCAATCGCAGCGATCGAGGCCAGTTGCCCAGCGTCCAGTTGACCGAATGGCAGGTCCACACCGATCAATTTGCCGCCGAATACTTCCTGCAACAGCGGCGAAGCCATGCCGAGGATGCCGATACCCGCCGAAACGTTCAGGCACAGCACCAGCCACACCAGACGGAATTGCGGGGTTTTCCACGCCACGTTCACGTGGACGTGACGGTGGGTGATCATCGCGTTGGAAGCTTTTTTCGCCGGAGCGGTCCAGCCTTCAGGCTTCCAGCCGGTTGGCGGAACGCGGTAGGACAGTGCGCCACCGATCATGAACACGAAGTAGATCGCGGCCATCACCAGGAAGCTCTGCCATACGCCGACGCTGGTTGGCGAAGCGAAGTGGCCCATCAAGGCTGCGGCCAGCGGAGCACCGACCATCGCGCCACCACCGAAACCCATGATCGCCATGCCGGTCGCCATACCGCGCTTGTCCGGGAACCACTTGATCAGGGTCGAGACCGGCGAGATGTAACCCAGGCCCAGGCCGATGCCGCCAATGACCCCGGAGCCGATCCACATCAGCCATATCTGGTGGGTATAGACCCCCAGCGCTGAAATCAGCAGACCGCCACACCAGCACAGCGCCGATACAACGCCAGCCTTGCGTGGCCCGGCGTGTTCCAGCCAGCCGCCCCAAATGGCGGCCGAGCAACCAAGGAAGATGAAGAACAGGGTGTAGATCCAGCCGAGCATCGAGATCGGCCAGTCACATTGGGACGAGAAGACCTGCGAGATGAAGCTCATGTCCGGCGCACAGGCCACTGCCTTGGTCACGCCCAGGGCTTTGGACAGTGGCAACCAGAACACCGAAAAGCCGTAGGCCATGCCGATGCAAAGGTGAATGGCCAGGGCGGCCGGTGGTACCAGCCAACGGTTGAAACCGGGCTTGGCGATGATGCGTTCCTTGGACAGGAACGCAGGCTGGTCGGCTTTGAGGCCGTCCGCCGTGATGCTCGTGGTCATTGTGTATCCCCCAATTATTAGAATGGTTCGTCAGCGCTCCTCACCCCCAGCCTTTATGCGCACGCATGACTGTTTTTGAGGTGAAGCTCCATTTTGGTGCAACATCACGTCGCAGAAGGACGGACGAACCGGCAGAGGTTACCATCTGCACGTGACAGAAAAACCAAAGTGACATCACCTTTTGTATGTCATCAGTTCTCGTACCACTGAAGGAGCCTTCATGCCGATCGTTGTCGAGCCGTTGAACGAAGCCACTTATCAGGATCAGCAAGATCTGCAGAAGATCTACCGCGATGCTCCGGACTGGCTGTTTGCCCCGTTCACCGGAGATTTGCAGCTGATCGAAGCCTGCCTGCTGGACGGCTCGCTGATCGCTGGCCGCTTCAACGATCGGCTTTTGGGCGCGGCACGCCTGCAACGGCACTCGGATGTCTGGCATCTGTCCCAACTATGCGTACGAAAAGTTACCCGTCGTCGTGGCGTGGCCGAGCGCCTGGTGAATGAAGCGCAGAAAATGGCGTCACAATCGGGCGCGACATTGCGCTTGCTGGCGCCTGCCGGACATCTGGAGGCGCAAGCGCTGGCGGCCAAACTGAAAATACCGCTGGATGTGTTGCCGACGTGATCGCTGACCGGTCGTCCGCTACGGAGCGCTATACTCCCCGGCTAAATTTCGAATTCGACTAATTACAAGGACTCGCCCATGAAAGCGTTCGGCAAAATCCTGGGTCTGGTACTTCTCGGGCTGTTGCTGATCATTGTGGCGCTGGGCTTTGCCCTGACCCACCTCTTTGATCCCAACGACTATAAAGACGAGATTCGCCAGATAGCCCGCGACAAGGCCCACATCGAGCTGACGCTCAATGGCGATATCGGTTGGAGCCTGTTCCCGTGGCTGGGCCTGGAATTGCACGAAGCCAGCGTCGCGACCCTGGCCAAGCCCACCGAACCGTTCGCTGATTTGCAGATGCTCGGCCTGTCGGTTCGCGTGCTGCCGCTGCTGCGCCGTGAAGTGCAGATGAGCGATGTACGCGTCGAGGGCCTGAACCTGCGCCTGACCCGCGACAAGGACGGCCACGGCAACTGGCAAGACATCGGCAAGGTACCGGTGCCGGCCACACCGGCCACACCGCCCGCAACCACTGGCGAACCAGCGACCGAGACTACCGCCCAAACGGAAAAACCGGCCCAGCCGATCCGCCTGGACATCGACAGCCTGACCGTCAACAACGCCCGCGTTGAATACAGCGACGAACAAACCGGCAAGCAATTCAGCGCCGAAAGCATCCAGCTGAGTACCGGGCCGGTGCATGACTCCACGAACATACCGGTCAAACTCACCGCGTTCCTGGGCACCAACCAGCCGGTCTTGCGTGTCCGTACCGAGCTCAATGGCGAGCTGCGTTTCGAGCGCGCACTGCAGCGCTACAAGTTCGAAGACATGAAACTCTCTGGCGAAGTGGCTGGCGATCCGCTGCAAGGCAAAACCATGACCTTCGCCGCCCAGGGCCAGTTACTGCTCGATAAAGCCGCGAACGTCGCCGAATGGACTGGCATCAAGATTTCCGCCAACCAACTGCGCGCATTGGGTGAACTGAAGGTCAACGACCTCGACAAAACCCCGCAAATCAGCGGTGGCCTGTCGATCGCCCAGTTCGATCTGGCGAAATTCGTCGACAGCATCGGCCAGAAGCTTCCGGCGATGGCTGACGGCAGCCTGAGCAAAGTCGAGTTAGTCAGCCGTCTGGCTGGCACGCCGACCAGCGTGGTGTTCGACAACATCAATCTGAAAGTCGACGACAGCACTTTCAGTGGCCGCATCGCCGTCGAGGACTTCGCCAAACAATCGCTGCGGGCGACCCTCAAGGCCGACACTTTCAACGTCGACCGTTATCTGCCACCAAAATCTGCCGAAGCCAACAGCGCCACGCAGGTGCGTCAGGCCGAAGTGGCCAGCACCGAAGCCGACGCCATGGCTGGCCCGGGCAACACCCCGCTGCCGCAAGCACCGACCAAAGACGCGTGGAGCAACGAGCGCCTGCTGCCGGTGGAACGCCTGGCCAAACTCGACGTAGACGCCGACCTCACCTTCGGTCAGTTGACCCTCGATAAATTGCCGATCCAGAACGCTGCGCTCAAAGCCACAGGCCAGGGCGGTCTGTTGACACTGGAAAGCCTTCGCGGCGACCTGTACGACGGCAACTTCGACGCCAAAGGTACGCTCGACGTGCGCCAACAGGTGCCAGCGCTGAACATGCAGACAAGCATCAGCAAAGTACCGGTGGAAAAAATCCTCGAGAGCCAGGGTAAAAATCCACCGGTCAAAGGTCTGGTGACGCTCAACAGCAACCTGACCGGCAGCGGCAACAGCCAGAAAGCGCTGATCGAAACCCTCAACGGCAACGCCAGTTTCGTCGTCAACAACGGCGTGCTGCTCAATGCCAACCTCGAACAACAGCTGTGCAAAGGCATCGCCACCCTGAACCGTAAATCCCTCAGCGGCGAGCCACGGGGCAAGGACACACCGTTCCAGGAACTCAAGGGCAACCTGACCTTCCATAACGGCGTGGCCAGCAACCCGGACCTGAAAGTGCGCATCCCGGGCATGACCGTCAACGGCGACGGTGATGTCGATCTGCGGGTGCTGGGCATGGACTACCGCGTGGGCGTTATCGTCGAAGGCGACAAGAGCGACATGCCGGACCCGGCTTGCCAGGTCGGCGAGAAGTTCGTCGGCATCGAGTGGCCCCTGCGCTGCCGTGGCCCGCTGGAACTGGGCGCCAAGGCTTGCCGCCTCGATAACGAACGCATGGGCCAGGTCGCGAGCAAACTGGCCGGCGAACGGATCGGTGAAAAAATCGACGAGAAGCTTGGCGACAAAGTCAGCCCGGAACTGAAAAACGCGCTGAAGGGGCTGTTCAAGCGATGAGAGCCGAGCAGTTTTCATCGGCGGTGCTGGACTGGTACGACCGCCACGGCCGCCACGATTTGCCCTGGCAACAAGGCATCACCCCGTATCGGGTGTGGGTCTCGGAAATCATGTTGCAGCAAACCCAGGTCAGCACGGTGCTGAACTACTTCGACCGCTTCATGACCTCGTTGCCGACGGTCGAGGCCCTGGCCGCCGCGCCGGAAGACGAGGTCCTGCACCTGTGGACGGGCCTGGGTTACTACACCCGTGCGCGCAATTTGCAGAAGACCGCGAAGATCGTCGTCGAGCAGTACGGCGGCGAGTTTCCCCGTGATGTGGAAAAGCTGGTTGATCTACCGGGCATCGGCCTGTCCACGGCCGGCGCCATCGCCAGCCTGAGCATGGGCCTGCGGGCGCCGATCCTCGACGGCAACGTCAAACGGGTGCTGGCGCGCTTTACCGCGCAAGAGGGTTATCCGGGCGAGCCAAAGGTCGCCAAACAGCTGTGGGCGAACGCTGAGCGCTTCACGCCACATGATCGGGTCAACGCCTACACCCAGGCGATGATGGATCTGGGCGCCACGCTTTGCACCCGCAGCAAGCCGAGTTGCCTGCTCTGCCCGCTCGAAAAGGGCTGCGAAGCGCACATGCTCGGCCTGGAGACGCGCTACCCGATCCCCAAACCGCGCAAAGCCGTGCCACAGAAGCGCACGCTGATGCCGATGCTCGCCAACGGCGAAGGCGCGATTCTGCTTTACCGTCGCCCTTCCACGGGCTTGTGGGGCGGTCTATGGAGCCTGCCGGAACTCGACGACCTCGACGACCTGCAACATCTGGCTTCGCAGCATTCGCTGGAGCTGGGCAGCCAACAAGCGCTGCCGAGCCTGGTACACACCTTCAGTCATTTTCAGTTGTCCATCGAACCCTGGCTGGTTCAGGTCCAGGAGGCAGGCCATCACGTGGCCGAGGCCGACTGGCTCTGGTATAACCTCGCCACCCCGCCGCGCCTGGGCCTTGCCGCCCCGGTCAAAACCTTGCTCGAACGCGCGGCCGCCGTATTGAACGCAGGAGAGTCGTCATGACCCGCACCATCATGTGCCGCAAGTACAAAGAAGAATTGCCCGCCCTGGAGCGAGCTCCATTTCCTGGCGCAAAAGGTCAGGACATTTTTGACCACGTCTCGGCCAAAGCCTGGGCAGACTGGCAAAAGCACCAGACCCTGCTGATCAACGAAAAACGCCTGAACATGATGAACGCCGAAGACCGCAAATATCTTCAGGGCGAGATGGACAAGTTCTTTTCCGGCGAGGAATACGCCAAGGCTGACGGCTACGTTCCGCCGGCTGAATAATCCCGCTTTTTCGAGGGTCGGAACGTAAGCGACGGTAATAATTAAAATTTTTTTGAAAACTTTCTTGACGACCCCCTGAAAAACCAGTTTAATGCGCCCCGTTGCCCAGATAGCTCAGTCGGTAGAGCAGGGGATTGAAAATCCCCGTGTCGGCGGTTCGATTCCGTCTCTGGGCACCAAATACCGAAAACCCTGAATCGCAAGATTCAGGGTTTTTTTATGCCTGCGATTTAGTTGATGACGTTACGCAGTCGTCGCTAGTTCTCAGTCCCCCAGTGGAAGACCAGGTTACGAGCGGCGCCGCTGCCTACATCCGCGGTATCACGCCGCACTTCACCTTTATGCGTGGCGACAACTGTGTACTTGCCTGCAGGCAGCTGAACGTAGACCAGCGGACCCGCCTCACTCAGCGTCAGCACGGGCTGCCCTTGGGCTTTCTGGATGATTACATCCACGTCGGGAACATATTCGCTCGCAGGCCCGGTGGAGAAGGTCATGTGCAGGTTGTACCCAGTGGTTTGCTGGATGGCCTTTGACTCATCCTCGCCAACACCGCCGGACAAGTAGGCGATCCCGTTTTGCTCTTGCCTCTGGACTTGCACACCTGAGCTGTCGATGGGCTCCAGACTGGCGGCCGGTGAAATGGCTGGAAACATCAACACGCCGATTGCGACGATGGGCAACATGAGTGAATGGATGTACTTCATGATGGCGACTCCCGGGCTCCACAGAGCCCTACCGTTACTCTTTTTAGATTTGTTACCGAATGTTCAAGTTTTAGATTGATTAGTACTTGAGCTCAGTGCGAATCGGACTACGTGATGTACTCCTCATGCATGGGCTGTCGTCGGCCCGGTCCTGCAAAGCAAATTCGCCTTTCCTTCCGATTTACCAGCAACGCCCGGCATCGCGGGCTATCACTCTCTTGCCATCCTCTTCCGCCTGTTTCCTTCAGCGGCGGAAAATGTCATGACCTCCCTCAAACCCGGTAACACTCAAGATCCACAAATTACTTCACTGCTCGGCAATCTTGGCGAGTTGATCCGCGAAGCGCGTCAGAAGGTATTACGAGCGGTCGATACCGTTCAGGTGCAAACCTGTTGGCAGATCGGACGGCATATTGTGGAGTTCGAGCAGGAAGGCGCTCGCCGGGCGGGTTATGGCAAGCAGCTGCTATCGACACTGGCGAAAGTACTGACGTCGGAGTTTGGGAAAGGTTTTGACGAACGCAACCTGCGATACATGCGGGACTTTTATCAGACCTTTCCAATTTGGAACGCAGTGCGTTCCGAATTGAGCTGGACCCACTACCGCAGACTGCTACGAGTCGACAACGACAACGCTCGCCACTGGTACATGAACGAATCAGCTATGCAGAACTGGTCAAGTCGCGCCCTCGAGCGCCAGATCAATACCCTCTATTACGAACGCTTGCTGGCGAGCCGCGACCGGACTGCCGTCAAACAGGAAGCCGCCACCAACATCCAGCAAATGAACGCCAGCCCTCGGGATTTCATCCGGGACCCGGTGCTACTGGAGTTTCTCGGCCTGCCCAATGCGGGCTTGATCCAGGAAAGCGAACTTGAACAAGCATTGATCAATCAACTCCAGGGCTTCCTGCTCGAATTGGGCAAAGGCTTCGCCTTCATCGCTCGCCAGCAACGCATCAGTACCGAGAGCAAAGACTTCTACATCGATCTGGTGTTCTACAACTACCTGCTCAAGTGCTTCGTCATCTTCGACCTCAAGCGCGGCGTACTGACCCACCAGGATGTCGGCCAGATGGACATGTACGTGCGCATGTACGACGACCTCAAGCGCGGACCAGAGGATGGCCCCACCGTCGGCCTCATTCTCTGCGCGCAAAAAGATGAATCGGTGGTGCGCTATTCAGTGCTGCAAGGCAACGAACAACTGTTCGCCAGTACCTACAGACTGGTACTGCCGAGCGAGGAGGAACTTCGCACAGAACTGGATCGGGAGTGGGCGGTGCTTGAGGAGCGGTTACTCAAGCAGAAGCTCCGATAAGCACGGGTGGATTGTTCATAAACGGCGCGAAGACTATGGTGACTGGCTAACCGCAAAGGTTCAAAGCCGATGAATTTGCAGGACATGCCCTCACTGGCCCCGACGCAACTTGAATTGCCGTTACCCACCGGCACACCTGGTGACTCTTTCAAGGAACCCGCCGCCGACGGTTTCATCCTTGGCGGCTTCACCTGGCGGCATGCGAATCAAGACTCGACCCGTCCCGTGGTGATCATCAACGCCGCCACCTCAGTCCGCTGTCGCCACTACTCACGCTTCGCCGATTACCTGTACGCCAACGGCTTCGACGTGATCACTTACGACTACCGTGGCATCGGCGAATCGCGACCCGCGTCGCTGAAAGGGCTTCGGGCTTCATGGTCAGATTGGGGCGCGCTGGACTTTGAGGCGATGCTCAAGCGCGCTCAGCGTGAATTCCCCGGGCAACCCATCGATGTCGTAGGCCACAGCTTTGGAGGCTGTGCAGCGGGCCTGGGAGCTTCCGGGCATATGATTCGACGTCTGGTGACCGTCGGTGCGCAATTCGCCTACTGGCGCGATTACGCGCCCGCCCATCGCTGGCGGATGTTCGGCAAGTGGCATCTGGTGATGCCGTTGATGACATTGCTGTGCGGCTACTTCCCCGGCAAACGTCTCGGCTGGCTAGAGGACACCCCCGCCGGCGTGGTTCGCGACTGGAGCATGCCCACCGCACATTACGAGAAACGCCCCAGCGGTCGCGTCCTTCACGCAAAATCCGGGCGACTGCCCTTCTCATCCGTCACCGCACAAAACCTGGCCATCAGCATCAGCGACGATCCTTACGGCACGATTCCGGCCATCGAACGGCTGCTGGGTTACTTCACCGGAGCAACGAACAGCCACCTGCGAATCGCCCCCGATGACATCGGCGAACAAGAAGTCGGACATTTCGCCTTTTTTCGTAGCGCATACCAAGCCACACTATGGCCCATTGCATTGTCCTGGTTGCAGACCGGCAAACTGGCCCCCGACACACCTGGGCGGCTAGTTCCACGCAGCTGATTGACGTGTCCATTCAACGAAATACGGAACGACGCCCATGGCCTCCGCCAACAAGCAGCAAAAACGCGCCACTCGCGCCAAAGCCAAGGCCAAGCAGAACCGCACCCAACGGGCCGCCGCGCCGGTCGAGCTGGACCCGAACGACGATCGCATCGACTTCGAATCGGTGGACCTGACCGAGCTGTTCAAGAAAATGATCGACGCTGAAAAAACCAGTCAGCAAGCCATGTGCACAGCCTTCCTCGAAGACCCGCTGCTGGAGCTGGTGTACGAGCAGGAAGGCGAAGAAGGCGCGACAGACTTCATCCTCGCGGCGTTGATCGAGTATCGCCAATGGTCCACCGAAGTCGACGAAGCCGGCGCATTGGCGTGGATCGAATCCCCGGCCTTCCAGGCTGACTACGTGGCGGCGTCCGACGCCATCGCGGCCCAAACACAACCGAAAGCGAACTGAATTTAATGGCCTCCCTGAACAAGCAACAGAAACGCGCCAAACGCGCCAAGATCAAAGCCAAGCAAATCAACATCCACGGCAGAAAACCCGCCGCACTGGACGATGACCTGGGTGAAATCGGCGAGCCGATCCCGGAATACACCCTGGCAATGTTCAGCAAAATGCGCGACGCGGAAGCCACCAGCCGCAACGACATGCTGCTGACCCTGCTATCGAACCTTGCCGGCATCATCAGCGACCATCCAGAACTGCTGGACATGGAAAACGCCGACAACGAGGCCATGGCCGCCACTCACCTGGCCGCCGACATGCTGATCGATTACCGCATGTGGGCCGACGGTATGGACCGCGACACCGCCCAGGCCTGGCTGACAGATCCGCAGTTCATCACCGACTTCGGCACGGCGCTCGACAGCTATCGCGAGTCGCTGGACGCGCAGGAAGAAAAGGCTGAGTAAACACTCGCTTCAGAAACAAAAACGGCCGTTTGTCATCACTGACAGCGGCCGTTTTTGTTTGAGAAGCCAATAACCCAAAACAATTTGACATGACCCCTCGTCAGCGGCCACGTATATCCCATTGACATATCCCTTAAGAAATCTATTCTTTTGACTCACAGCACACACAAAAACGCAGGAGGCCAAAATGGAACAGACCACCCTTTTCATGAGCAATCGAAGCCAGGCTGTCCGCCTCCCCAAAGCTGTTGCGATGCCAAGCGACGTGAAACGAGTCAACGTAGTTGCCATCGGCAGGGCTCGCATCATCACTCCCGCAGATGAAACATGGGACAGCTGGTTTGACGGGGATGGCGTGAGTGCAGATTTCATGACCGATCGTGAACAACCCGCCGATCAGGAGCGTGAGTCGTTCTGATGATCAAATACATGCTCGATACCAACATCTGCCTCTTCACCATCAAGAACAAACCGCAAATCGTCCGAGAAGCTTTCAACCGTCATAACGGGCAGCTATGCATCAGTGCCGTCACGCTGATGGAGTTGTTCTACGGCGCCGAAAAATCGGCCGCACCAGAAAAGAACCTCGCGGTGATCGAGGGTTTTGTGGCACGTCTTGAGGTCTTGCCTTTCGACAATGAAGCGGCCGCGCACACCGGCATGATTCGATCCGAGTTGGCCAAGGCCGGAACGCCTATCGGGCTCTACGACCACATGATTGCCGGCCACGCACGTTCACGCGGCTTCATAGTGATCACCAACAACCTACGAGAATTTGAACGGGTTCCAGGGCTACGCGTAGAAGACTGGGTTCACCCCGATTGAGCCAGTGCAACCGACAGAAACAAAAACGGCCGCTTGTCATCACTGACAGCGGCCGTTTTGCGTTATGCGGTACGAATCAGTTCAGCACCACCGCACCCATCTTCTGCAGCTTGCGACGACGAGCCACAAACAAACCAGCAGCCACCACCAGCAAACTCAGCAGACCGGTCGCGAGGATCTCCACGCGATGCGCTTCCTGGAACAGCATGATCGTCAGGGCCGCAACGATGAATATGATCACCGCGTAGGTCAGGGCCGGGAACAGCCACATGCTGAAAGCGATTTTCTCGCCACGTGCCATGCGCTGCTTGCGCATACGCAATTGCGAGATGGCGATCACCAGGTACACCAGCAGCGCGATAGCGCCGGAGCTGGCCAGCAGGAATTCGAACACGGCGGCCGGGGCCACGTAGTTGGCGAAAACCGCGATGAACGCAGCACCAGTGGACAACATGACGGCCCAGTACGGCGTGCCGCTCTTGTTGGTGCGCTGGGAAACGGCCGGTGCATCACCGCGCTTGCCTAGGGAGAACATCATGCGCGATGCAGTGTAGAGCGCCGAGTTCAGGCAGCTGGTCACAGCAACCAGCACCACGATGTCGACGATCAGCTTGGCATTCGGGATGCCCATGCGCTCAAGCACAGTCTGGTAAGAACCAACGCTGGCCAGGATCGGGTCGTTCCAAGGCACCAGGGCCACAACGATGAAGATCGATACAAGGTAGAACAAGCCAATCCGCCAGATCACCGAGTTGGTGGCCTTGGAGATTTGCTGGCCAGGGTTCTTCGATTCCGCGGCCGCAATGGTCACGATCTCGGTGCCCATGAAGGAAAACATGGTGGTCAGGATCGCGCCCAACACTGCGCCCATGCCGTTTGGCAGGAAGCCTTGGGTGTCGAACAGGTGCGAAACGCCGCTGACTTGGCTGTTCGGCAGGAAGCCGAAGATCGCCAGAATGCCGAGGCCAATGAAACCGATGATCGCCACGACTTTGACCAGGGCGAACCAGAATTCGAATTCACCGTAGTTCTTCACGCTGAACAGGTTCGTCACCGTCAGCAGCAAAGTGATGATCAACGTGAAGGCCCAGATCGCCACATTCGGGAACCAGGCGTGCAGGATTGTCGCGGCGGCGTTGGCTTCCAGCGGAATCACCAACACCCAGAACCACCAGTAGAGCCAGCCGATGGTGAAACCGGCCCAGTGACCGATCGCGCGATCGGCGTACGTCGAGAAGGAGCCTGTGTCTGGCGAAGCCACGGCCATTTCGCCGAGCATGCGCATCACCAGCACCACCAGCATACCGGCAGCGGCGTAGGCCAACAGCACGGCTGGGCCTGCGGCGGCGATGGCGTGGCCGGAGCCGACGAACAGGCCGGCACCGATAACCCCGGCGATCGACAGCATGGTCACATGACGCGGTTTGAGCCCCTGTTCGAGGCCATTGGAGCTTGGGGTACTGCTCATTGAAACTACCTTTGTAAGGAAAAGCGATTACGTCCACCCGGTGTGGCGTTCCTTCTCGTAAAAAGAAACCAACGGGGCGTTCCGTATTCTGCACGCAATAATTGCGCCAAAATGTTACAGAACGCCCAAGAATGGGGCTCTCCGCCGGACCGGACAGTCATCGCAAGTCATTGAGATTAATGGCAATTCGCCAGAGCGTTACCCTGCGACCCACTTTAAGAGCGAAGCGGCGCACCAGAAACACACCCAAAAATATAGCGATGCACAATAAAAGTGCGGTTTGGGAACGTTTGGCCGGTTAGCGCTTCCAACCCCCCGCCAAAGCTGGCAACATCGCGCCCTTTTTTACGGGACCCGCGGCTGTTTTGTATTTAAAAGCAGGTTCAAACGGCTGTTCGGTTGATAGCAGCGCGACAGTCTGCTGTACCGATGCGACAACCTGCCACAGCCCACCCGTTTACCGCCCGTAGCGCTGTTGGCTGCCATTCAGACGCTATGCTAGCTTGGCCGCCTCGCCAGGAAGGCCGCCAACAGCAGGAGCGAAATACTTATGAGGAACGCACATGGCTGAGGCCACGCCCGCGCTTGAAATCCGCAACTTGCACAAACGCTACGGACAGCTTGAGGTGCTCAAAGGCATCTCGCTGACCGCCCGCGACGGCGACGTGATCTCGATCCTGGGTTCTTCCGGTTCCGGCAAGTCCACCTTCCTTCGTTGCATCAACCTGTTGGAAAACCCGCATCAGGGCCAGATCCTGGTGGCCGGCGAAGAACTCAAGCTCAAAGCCGCCAAGAACGGCGAACTGGTCGCAGCCGATGGCAAGCAGATCAATCGCCTGCGCAGCGAGATCGGTTTTGTATTTCAAAACTTTAATCTCTGGCCGCACATGAGCGTGCTCGACAACATCATCGAAGCCCCGCGTCGGGTGCTCGGCCAGAGCAAAGCCGAAGCCATCGAAGTCGCCGAAGCCTTGCTGGCCAAGGTCGGCATCGCTGACAAACGCCATGCCTACCCAGCGCAACTCTCCGGCGGTCAGCAACAACGCGCGGCCATCGCCCGAACGCTGGCAATGCAGCCCAAGGTGATCCTGTTCGACGAGCCGACCTCTGCCCTTGACCCGGAAATGGTCCAGGAAGTACTTAATGTCATCCGCGCATTGGCCGAAGAAGGCCGCACCATGCTGCTGGTCACCCATGAAATGGGCTTCGCCCGTCAGGTTTCCAGCGAGGTGGTGTTCCTCCACCAGGGCCTGGTAGAAGAGCAAGGATCGCCACAGCAGGTGTTCGAAAACCCGCTTTCGGCGCGCTGCAAACAATTCATGTCCAGCAACCGCTAACGGAGCTACCCGCATGCAGAACTACAAAAAAATCTTCCTGGCTGCTGCCGTCACCCTGGCCTTCAGCGCCGGTGCCGCCGCCGAGACCTTGAAGATGGGCATCGAAGCGGCCTACCCGCCGTTCAACAACAAAGATGCCAGTGGCAATGTCGTCGGCTTCGACAAAGAAATCGGCGACGCCCTGTGCGCCAAGATGAAAGTCGAATGCACCGTGGTCACGTCCGACTGGGACGGCATCATTCCGGCCTTGAACGCCAAGAAATTCGACTTCCTGATCTCCTCGATGTCGATCACCGACGAGCGCAAGCAAGCGGTGGACTTCACCGACCCGTACTACTCCAACAAGCTGCAATTCATCGCCAAGAAAGACGTCGACTTCAAAACCGACAAGGACTCTCTGCAAGGCAAAGTGATCGGTGCACAACGTGCGACCCTCGCTGGCACCTGGCTGGAAGACAACATGGAAGGCGTTGAAGTCAAACTCTACGACACCCAGGAAAACGCCTACCTCGACCTGACCTCCGGTCGTCTGGACGGCATCCTCGCGGACAAATACGTCAACTACGAGTGGCTGAAAAGCGACGCCGGCCGTTCTTATGAGTTCAAAGGCGACCCGGTGGAAGAAAGCGACAAGATCGGTATCGCTGTACGTAAAGGCGATGAGATTCGTACGAAGCTGAACACCGCACTGAAAGAAATCGTCGCTGATGGCACCTACAAAAAGATCAACGACAAGTACTTCCCGTTCAGCATCTATTGATTCTGACCTGCCGGGCTGGCGCCGTTATTTGACGGCGCCAGTCCCTGGCATTGCCTGCCGCGATTTGAAAAGAAATCCATGACTATCGATCTCTACGGATTCGGCCCGGCGCTCGCCGCTGGTGCGCTGATGACTGTGAAACTGGCACTCTCGGCCTTGTGCCTGGGGCTGGTGCTCGGTCTGCTTGGCGCCTTGGCCAAGACTTCCCCGTACAAGCCACTGCAATGGCTTGGCGGCACTTATTCGACCCTGGTTCGCGGCATCCCTGAATTGCTCTGGGTGCTGTTGATCTACTTCGGCACGGTCAACTTGATGCGTGCCCTGGGCGAGTTCTTCGGCAACCCCGACCTCGAACTCAATGCTTTCGCCGCCGGCGTAATTGCGCTGGGGCTGTGCTTCGGCGCCTACGCCACGGAAGTGTTTCGTGGTGCAATTTTGGCTATTCCCAAAGGTCACCGCGAAGCAGGTGTGGCCTTGGGCCTGTCGAAATTCCGTATCTTCACCAAACTGATCATGCCGCAGATGTGGCGCATCGCCCTGCCCGGGCTGGGCAACCTGTTCATGATCCTGATGAAAGACACCGCGCTGGTATCAGTCATCGGCCTGGAAGAAATCATGCGTCACGCGCAAATCGGCGTGACCATATCCAAGCAACCGTTCACCTTCTATATGGTGGCCGCGTTCATGTACCTGGGCCTGACGGTTCTCGCCATGACCGGCATGTACTTCATGGAAAAACGTGCCGCTCGCGGCTTCGCGAGGAGCACCCAATGAACTGGGAAGTCATCATCAAGTGGCTGCCGAAACTGGCTCAGGGCGCGACACTGACTCTGGAACTGGTGGCCATCGCCGTGATCGCCGGTTTGCTGCTGGCAATTCCGCTGGGCATCGCGCGCTCGTCACGACTCTGGTACGTGCGGGCATTCCCCTACGGCTACATCTTCTTTTTCCGTGGCACGCCGTTGCTGGTTCAGCTGTTCCTGGTCTACTACGGCCTGGCGCAGTTCGACGCGGTCCGTAACAGCTCGATGTGGCCGTACCTGCGCGATCCGTTCTGGTGCGCCACGGCGACCATGACGTTGCACACCGCGGCCTACATCGCCGAGATCCTGCGCGGCGCGATTCAGGCGATTCCACCCGGCGAGATCGAAGCGGCGCGAGCCTTGGGCATGTCCCGGGCCAAAGCGCTGGTCTACATCATCCTGCCCCGAGCCGCGCGCATCGGTCTGCCGGCCTACAGCAACGAAGTCATCCTGATGCTCAAGGCCAGCGCCCTGGCCAGCACCGTGACTCTGCTAGAACTGACCGGCATGGCCCGCACCATCATTGCCCGGACCTACCTGCCGGTGGAGATCTTCTTCGCGGCGGGCATGTTCTATCTGTTGATGGCTTATGTGCTGGTTCGCGGCTTCAAGCTGCTGGAGCGCTGGCTGCGCGTCGATGCCTGCCAAGGGCGTTGATGCCTGCGTGCTGACGGGCGAGGCGTTACTCGCCCGTTTCGCGGCGCTGGATGCTTTTCTGATCGAGCATCAGGCGCTGTGGAAGCCTCGGCCGTTTACTCATCTGCAGCTTCCTTGGGAAGTGTCCTACCCGGAATTGGCGCGTTGGCTACGGTGTCGGTCGCTGGAAGATGCAGAAAACAGTCATAACCAACCTTATTTGCTGGATGCGCCGGAGCCTTTTGCTTCGCTGGCGGCGCTGTCCCTTGAGCTGAGCGCGGTGGGTGAACTGCCGGCGCATGCACTGGAAGCGGCCGGGCATCGATTGAATGTCGATGTGCCGGGGCGCAAGTGGCAGCAAATTGAGGCGTTTGCCAGCCGGTTGGCGTTTGTCTCTGCACCGAAACATTGGCTTGATTGGTGCTCGGGCAAGGGCCACTTGGGGCGACGGCTGCTGCAAACCGGTCAGCAGCTCACTTGCCTTGAATACGATCCTGCGCTGGTCGCCAGCGGTCAGGCACTCAGCCAGCGTCATCAATTGCATGCGCTGCATGTCGAGCAAGATGTACTCGCTGCGGATACCGCCTTTTTCCTGAATGCTGACCACACGCCCGTAGCGCTGCACGCCTGCGGCGATCTGCATGTGCGGCTGATCCAGCTCGCCAGTGCGTCTGGTTGCAAGCAACTGGCCATCGCGCCTTGCTGCTACAACCGGATCAGTCTGAGCGAGTATCAGCCGCTTTCCTCGTCGGCCAATCGCTCCGACCTACAGCTATCCCTCGAAGATCTTTCGCTACCGATGAGCGAAACCGTCACCGCTGGCGCTCGCGTCCGACGTCAGCGTGACACCTCCATGGCCCGACGCCTGGCCTTCGACCTGCTCCAGCGGCAATTGCGCGGCATTGACGAATACCTGCCCACCCCTTCCCTGCCCAGCACCTGGCTGGATAAATCCTTCGCTGATTACTGCCATCATTTGGCCGCGCTTAAAGAGTTATCCACAATCGGCTCGCAGGATTGGTCAGCACTCGAAGCCGCCGGTTGGCAGCGATTGGCCGAAGTGCGCAATCTGGAGCTGTTGCGCGGTCTTTTCCGACGCCCGTTGGAGCTTTGGCTGGTACTCGATCGAGCACTTTTCCTGTTCGAGCAAGGCTATGCCGTTCGCCTCGGCACCTTCTGCGAAACCCCGCTCACACCGCGTAACTTTCTACTCTTGGCCGAACGCCCTTAAATACGCCCAGCCTGTGGATAACTCTGTTGATGGAATTATCATGGATCCAATAAACACGCCTGTTTCGGGGTTGAAACACCACTGTTCATTTTTCGTACACATGAATAAAAAACCGGAAAAACAGGCATTTGCGAGCAAATTGAGAACCGATCCACAATTGCGCTCTTGACTGTAGGTGCCACAGGTCTGCGTTGTGCATAAGCGTTAAGCCAAAAGAACATAAACGACCTGGAAATCCTCAACTATCTTTGCAAAGCGCCAGAATTCTCTGGCATCAGGGACAGCAAGGAGCTGGGAAAACATGAGCACATTGAACAGTGCGCAGGAAGCCGTCGATACCGTCGCCAACGAAGCCATTTACGCTGCACTGCAGCAAACCTTCGCGGTGGGCGGCGCCATCATCAACAACGCAACGGGCGAAGTCATCGCCGCGCTGCACAACAACGTGCTGATGCCTTTCCCCGGCAATGGCACCACTTACTTTCTACCCCATGACCCGACCGCCCACGGCGAGCGACAGTTGGTGGACTGGTACTACGAAAACGTCGCGCCATTGAACCTGCCACCGCCCAATCAGTTGACTGTCGTCACCACGCTGGACCCGTGCGCCATGTGCGCTGGTTCACTGCTGACTGCAGGATTTAACGTCGCCGTCAGTGCGATCGATGACTACGCAGGCATCAACTACAACAGCCAGTTCACCTTTCCGTCGCTGCCGCCGCAGATCCGCCAACAGGCGCAGGACACTTGGGGTTATTACGCGATTGCGGCGCCTGTCAGCCGCGCCTATCAGGGCTCGAACAGCCCGGTGTTCGGCGGACAAACAATCGATTCGGCGGCGTATTTCCTCTGTAGTTCGATCTTCTCCGCCAGCGTCAACACCGTGCGCGAGGCCAGCAACAACAGCGGCCTGCCACCAGATCAACTGCAAAACCCGGCCAACCTGCCGGCCAACAGCAAAGTGCGCCAGGCACTGACGGCGCTCAGCCCGTTTGCACTGACCGTGCAATCGGCCAACCCACGCGACCCCGGCGCAGAACTCGCTCCGCCACTATTACAAACCGCACAGCACAGCCCGGTGTTCAACTCGGTGGCCCTCATCGATCCGTTCGGCAACCTGCTGGTGTGTCTGGGCGGCGTCGAGAACCAGTCGCCGATTCGTACAGCGTTCATGGAAACGACCCGCAACTACGCCGTCATGCGCTGGACCCTGATGAACGACCCCGACCCGGCGGTGCGCGCCCAGGCAGAGCAATACCTGACGCATCCAAAGTACGGCACCTTCGTCTTCCTCTATGCACCCGATCCCACCACACCGCAGGCCGTGATGACCTTCGGCGCGTACGGCTCGACCATGGAAGGCCCTGTGCCACAAAGCTATCCGTCCAACCTGCAATATGTGTTGTTGCCGGGCAACACCACCGCCCAAGCGTTATCGACACTGGCCCAGAACCTGCCGCCGTTCTACACGCAAAGCGTGCAAGTGGCACCCGCGCAGGTGCTGAGTCAGGACCTGATCAACGCGGTTAAAAACGGCGTGTAAGGGGCTAAAGCAATTGCACCGGTCGGCCCCGCAGAAGCATCCGCGGGGCCCGCCTGACGCCTGCGCAAAAATAGTCTGAATTCAGGGGTTTACAGAACCAACCCAATCGCTATAATCGTCGCCCAACACGCCGGTATAGCTCAGTTGGTAGAGCAACTGACTTGTAATCAGTAGGTCCCGGGTTCGACTCCTGGTGCCGGCACCATACAAAACAAAGCCCTCGTAGAAATACGAGGGCTTTGTTGTTTCTGGAACGTCCACTTTTTGTCCGCACACACTGAAACCCGTGGGAGCGAGCCTGCTCGCGATGAGTCCGCCAAACCCAACGACGATCTACTGACCAAGACAAAGGGCTGCCTTTCCAAGGTTCCAAAAACGAAGCAACCTCAACCAAACAGCATCCTTTGCCAATGATCCTCACCCACAATGGCAATCGAAGCTCCTGCCTCCCGCAACTCCACTGCCTTCATGATCTTTGTTCCATAAGTACTGTGGCGCCACTGCTCATTACCCACGCTACCGACCACCAGGTAATGCACCTTCTTACTCACACCGCCCCCAATCAAACCACCTCGTTCTTCGACCAGCGCCTGACAATCCTTACGCGGCCCAAAGGCCATGACACCCGTAAATACAAACATCCGGCCATCCCACACCAAATCAGGGGCCGGTAAATTGAAGGGAAGGTCCGTAGGAGCAACGGCAACAGCACCGCCGACCTTCGCTCCCTCAATGCCCACTCCAGAAAAACCACGCAGAATGTTAAGCAGCTCCAGGGACTCATCCTTGTCTAGAGCATTGTCCTGAAGCATGCACGCCAAACGCGAATACAGCAGATTGATCACCGGATCGTTCAGATGCGCGAGATTGTTTTCCAACCATTGCTTTAGAAAAACCGCTTCCGTGACGTTCACAACACCATCGGCCGTAATACCAGCGGCCAACCCGACCAAGGCATCGGCGGCGCGTCGATCGATTCGGGCGCGGTTGAAAAATTTGCTGCTCTCAAACTCGTGGTGTAGGTCCATTACGGGTTTTCCCTGAGGTGGTTACTAGCTCGATACCGAAGCATTAGCAAGTAGATGTTGTGTTCAACGCTAGCACCACTGCGCGCCGACACCCCATTTTTAATCAGGAAAATAGATCCGTCCCCTTTCCTGCTTTGCCATGCCAGATACCTCCGCCGGCACGCATCCATTCGACACCACCGTAACCGATCGTCCCTTCCCCATTATCCGAATCGTTAGCGCACACGGCCTTCTGTAAAAACCGTCACGGTGGCTATGCCCGAATGGGGATGCAAAGGCATGCTCTCCATCGCATGGATAGCATCTCCACTGACGTCAAAGATGTCGAGGAACACGAAGGACTTGAGAGTCTGACCCAGATCAGAAGGACTCATCAGGCGTGTAATAGGCCCATGACCTACCGTTCCTCGCGTGTACTGTGCAATACGCCGGAACAGACTCGTATCAAGGTTGGTTGAGGAGGTGGTCATGGTTTCGATTCCCGTAAAGTCAGGCTTGCATTGGACGGATGAGGTTCAAGATGCCGACGCGGTGGAGCCAGGCGATACTCGCCGTGATCAGCAGCAGCGCGATTGCCGGTACGGGGCTACCGCCAATAACGGACAGATGGGTGAAAATAGCAAAGCACATGGTGATCGCGAGCAGCAGACCGCCCAGTCCGGCGGTGACGGGTATCAGTAGGGCGATAGCACCCGTTACTTCGACCAGTCCCGTCACGGTCCGGAACCACTGACCCAAGCCAATATGTTCGAAGAACTCGACCTCATTGGCACGCGGAAGCTTGGTTGCTCATAGTAGTGTTCTCTTTAGAGGGGTCAGAGCCGAACGAGGACAGAGTTAGTATGGGGGACAGCGCACTGGCCAAAAATAAATCCCCCCTTGCCCTGACTGTTTAAACCCCGGCAATGGCTTCGCGCACGAAGTCTTCATAGGTGCGCAGCGGGTGCCCAATGATGGCCTCTAGCCGGTCCACTGTTCCGTCAGCCGCTTGCATGCCGAACTTCTGGATACCTGCCATCATCAGGCGCATGTCATAAGCCAACCAGGTGGGACCGTACGAAGCTAGTTGTCCTTCGAAGGCCGCTACATCGTCACCACCGTAGGCAATGTCGCGACCCAGGGCGGAGCTCCAGATCTTCGCCACGGACGCACCGGTAAGTACCTGCGGGCCGACCAACTCCAGCGTTACACGATCAAGAGCTGAAGATGCCTTGTCGCGTCGCAGCAGCTCTGCCACGGCGACATCAGCAATATCGCGCGCATCAATCATCGAGACGCCCGCCGCGCCGATTGGCATCGGGTATACCGAGTAGTTCTGAATCGTCTGCTGGACCATGCGTTCGTTTTGCATGAAGTAAGCCGGACGCAGAATGGTTGCGGGGATGTCGAGGCTTTCGATCATGCGTTCAACCGTATGTTTGCCGGTGAAGTGCGGAACATTGGTGAACTTGTCGGCGTGAATCACCGACAGGTAAACGATACGCTCGATGCCAGCCTCCTGAGCGAGGTTCAGCGTGATGAGGGCTTGCGTCACCTCATCGGGCGTAACGGCGTTGAGCAGGAACAGCGTCCGCACCGACGACAGCGCGACGCGCATCGACGGTACATCGGTGAGGTCTGCGACAACTTCAGTGACGCCAGCCGGGAAGTCCCGCTTACCCGATTGGCGCACTAGGGCTTTGACCTCGGCGCCCGCGTTGGCAAGGCCCTGAGTGATGAGTGAACCAATGGTACCCGTGGCGCCAATAACGAGAATGCTCATTTTTGAATCTCCTACAGTGGATATTTTGGGTGGATCAGCGAGAGCAGTCCGCAACGACCTTGCCAGTCCGTGAAGCGCTGCGATTACGTTCGATGGCCTCAGGGATGTCGGTGAAGCCGACGACCTTGCCGATCCTGGACTGCAGCGTGCCGCTGGCGATTTCCTGGGCCAGCGTCTCCAGAAGTTCGGGATCAGGTTTGTTCATGAACCATAGGCCTCGGCAATTTGCCGGTGTGCGCGTCAGAATGTCGGGGGATGACGTGCCGACAATGACGCCGTTCTGAGTCAGCACTTGCCAAGAGCGATCCAGTACCTCACCCCCGACGTAGTCGAGCACCAGGTCAATGTCCTGGACGACGTCCTCGAAACGTTGGGATTGATAGTCGATGACATGATCCGCGCCGAGGTTGCGCACATAATCCAGGTCAGCCGTGCCCGCAGTTGCGAAGACCTCGGCGGCAGCCCGCTTGGCGTACTGCACGGCATAGGCGCCCAGCGCACCCGCCGCGCCATGAATAAGGATTCGCTGGCCTGGGTGAATCGGCCCTGCGTAATGAAGACTCTTCCAGGCTGCGACGGCGGCTACGGGAATCGCGGCAGCCTGGACGTCATCCAGGTTTTCAGGCGTAAGGGAAAGACTCGCTTCACTGACGGTCACGAATTCAGCGTACGCGCCCAGCCCTCCCACCGCGCCCATGACGCGATCGCCAACACGAAAGCGAGAGGCGCCGGGACCGACAGCCTCGACAACCCCCGCCATTTCAGCGCCCAGCACTATTGGCAATGGAAGCGGGAAAGCATTTCGCACATGGCCTTCGCGAACCTTCCAATCGATGCCGTTCACGCCAGCGGCTCGAACTCGAACCAGAACCTGGCCGTGCCCTGGTTCCTGCTTTTCGATCTCGGCCACTTCCGCGGCGTCAGCGCCGCCGTATGCCTGGACCAGTACAGCGCGTTGCAGGGTGTTCATTGCAGTTCCTCGTATCGAGTTCCGATGACGAGAAGATATGCTGTTGCGCAGGTAAAGCGGAGACACCAAAATGCAGACACTTCGTTTCAAAAGTGGAACACCATGAACCTGAACGCTCTGATCGATTTCACGCTCGTCGCGACGAATGAGGGGCTCGGAAAGGCGAGCCGTGCGAGCGGCATATCCAAAGCAACCTTATCGCGCCGAATCTCCGACCTTGAGGAGCAACTGGGCGTGAGGCTGATCGAGCGCAGCGCTCGCGGCCTGAAGCTCACCGAAGCCGGCGAAATGCTGATGGCTCGAACAGAAGGTCCGTTGGGCGAGGTGGCTGAAGCCATGACGGCGGCCCGTGAGGGCGTTTCGACGCCGCGCGGACGCTTGCGTGTCGCTGCCCCAGTCCTGTTCTCCCAGCTTGCAATGGGCCGCATTGGCGCCGAATTCTGTGCCGCCTACCCGGAGGTCGAAATCGAAGTCGTGGCGGAGGATCGCCTGGTCGACCTGGTCGAGGAACACTATGACGTCGCCATTCGGATCAACCCGAGCCCCGACAGCAGTTTGGTCGGCCGCTGCTTCGCCAAGGACCGGTTGGTTGTAGTGGCGGCGCCTGAAGTACCTAAGCCAATGACCGGCGCGATCAGACCAGTTCCTAGCATCGTGGCTTTGAATTTCCAGCCCACTCACTGGAAACTCGATGGAGGACACTTGGTTCTGGAGCCGATTCCAAAGCTGCGGTTCTCTTCGTTACTGATGATCCGCGATGCTGCTATTGCTGGCGGTGGTGCAGCCCTCATTCCACAGTCCATAGCATGGAACCAGCTTGCCCGTGGCGAGTTGGTCCAGTGGGGCACGGTATCGGGTGTAGAACCCGAGCTCTGGGTCTTGCACACGTCCAGGCGTCTGGCTGCTCCGAAGGTTCGCGCATTTGTCGATTTCATGTGCGCTAAATACCCGGACTTGTCTCTGGTCCTAAAGGGATAGAGGACCGTTCACCAGTCTCAGGTATTGATTCGAACGTCCGGTTATGGCCGCCTGCTGCCTATCGCCACGGGCAGCTTTTGGCGGATTCCTGCCTATTCTCTACGGATGGGATGATCGAGAACGTTCGAATTCAGGAGGTTTACCATTCCGTATGCGGCTCTTAATTACTTGCAGACCGATAACGTGCCGACATCTAAAAAATCCCGAGTTCGATTCCACAGAACGCCATAACTAGCTGATTTATATATAGTTACTAGTTTTGGTACGCCGAATTTTCCAACGAACTCCAGGCGCCCGAGAAACCTAGTCTCGCCGAAACATACCGTTCGTCTGGTGCCGCACCATACAAAACAAAGCCCTCGTAGAAATACGAGGGCTTTGTTGTTTCCGGGGTTTGAGTTTCTATGCCCCGAGGGTTTCGATCAGTCGAACTCCGTCGATTCCGAAAGGTGCTCCCAAGCGTCGATTTCCGCCTGAAGGTGCGCAATCTTTTCGCGCACCAGCCTCACAGCATCCTTACCCAGTAGCAGATGAACCGGCGGCTTTTCAGCAGCCACCAGAGTCAGCAACGCTTGCGCCGCCTTGTGCGGATCACCGGTCTGCTTGCCACTCTTTTCTTCACGCGCCTTGCGGACCGGATCGAACACCGCGTCGTACTCACCCAGTGTGCGACCCGAACGGATCATCGAGCGGCCTGCCCATTCGGTACGAAACGAGCCCGGCGCCAAAGCGGTCACGTGGATGCCCAGACTTTCCACCTCTTTGGCCAGCGCTTCACTCACGCCTTCGAGGGCGAATTTGCTGCCGCTGTAGTAGGCGATGCCCGGCAAGGTGATGAAGCCGGCCATGGAGGTGATGTTGACGATATGCCCGCTGCGCCGCTCACGCATACCGGGCAGAACCGCCTTGATCATTGCCACCGCGCCAAACACATTAACGTCGAACTGGCGCTGCATCTCCGTCAGAGGTGACTCTTCGAGGATGCCCTCATGACCATAACCGGCGTTGTTCACCAACACATCGATCTGCCCCACCTCGCGCAGAATATCGGTCACCAGCGGTTCGATCACCGGAAAATCGGTGACATCGAGCACGAATGCTTTAGCGTGATGGGCGTCCAGCGCTTCGAACGCAGCACGCTCGGATTCGCGCCGCACCGTCCCCACCACCGTGTGCCCCGCCGCCAGTGCAGCTTGCGAAAAAGCCAGGCCGAAGCCTGAACTGACTCCGGTGATCAGGAAAACCTTGTGGAAGTGGATGGTCATGGTGTGCTCTCCAATGAAAACGCCGTCGACATTGATCGACGGCGCTTCGGACAAGTAAGGTCTTAGTGACCGGCGCTCTGCCCACCATCAACGTGCAGGATCTCGCCGGTGACAAAGTTGGCGCTGTCCAGATACACGACCGCCTGAGCAATGTCGCTGATCTCGCCCATGCGCCCGACCGGGTGCAGATTGCCCAGCGCTTCATGAGTTTCCTCGCCATGCATTGGCGTCTTGATGATGCCGGGGCTGACCGCGTTCACACGAATCCCGCGCTTGGCGTATTCGATGGCCAGGGATTTGGTCGCCGCGTTCAGGCCACCTTTGGTCAACGACGCCAGTACCGATGGCACACCGTCAATGGCGTGGTCCACCAGGCTGGTGGTGATGCTGACGACGTGGCCGCTGCCTTGTTTTTCCATCTCGGTGATCGCGAGTTGGGTGATGTAGAAAAAGCCATTCAGGTTTACCGACAACACGGCGGCGTAGTCTTCCGGGGTGTAAGCGGTGAACGGCTTGGCAACGAAGATCCCGGCGTTGTTGACCAGGGTGTCGATGCGACCAAAACGTGCGATGGCTTCACGGATGACTTGCTGGGCGACTTCCGGGTTGCCGATGTCGCCCGCCACGGTGAGGATGTCCGGGTCGGTGGACGGTTTGATCGAACGCGAAGTGGCGACAACTTGGTAATCCAGATCACGGAACGCCTTGACCATGCCTGCGCCGAGACCTTGGGAGGCGCCAGTAATAACGATGACTTTCTTCGAATTGCTCATGATGAACCTCAACTAATAAATGATGGTTTGAAAAAGTAAGTAATCAGGCTTCGGCGGGGGCCGTCGCCATTTGTCTCAACATCTGTTCGTAGTACTCGACCGACTGCGAACCGGACACCAGGTGACGACCGTTCAGCACCATGGCCGGAACCGAATTGATGCCGCGCTGGCGGTAAAACTCTTCAAGCTCACGCACTTCCTTGGCGAACGCTCCGGACGCCAACACCTCTTGCGCAGCCACCGCACCCAGTCCCGCTTCAGCAGCCAGACCCACCAGCGTCTCGCGATCGCTCGGGTTCTGGCCGTCGGTGAAATAAGCGCGCAGCAGGATTTTCTTCAGTGCGACCTGCCGCCCTTCCTTCAACGCCCACATCAACAACCGGTGAGCATCAAACGTGTTGTAGAAGTGGCTACGCTTCTCCAGATCGAACTTGAAACCGATGGCCGCGCCACGTTCGATCTGCATCGCCTTACCGGCGGCGACGTCTTCGGCGGTTCGTCCATACTTGCGCATCAAATGCTCGACCGCTTTTTCCCCGACTGCCGGCATGTCCGGGTTCAACTCGAAGGGCTTGTAGGTCAGCTCGACCGACACTTCACCGGCCACGTTTTCAATGGCCTGCCCCAGCGCCGTCGCACCCAACGCGCACCACGGGCACACCACGTCGGAGATGAAATCGATGGAGACCGACGCGGTCATGACTGCCCCTCCGCCTCAGCCAGCTGCTTGCGGTACTGGGTGGTGGTGATGCCGGCGTAGCCCCAGTTATCGGTGTCGACTTCTTCGATCACGATGTGGGTCAGGTGCGGATCTTTTTTGAGGACGCGTTCCAGGGTTTCAGTGATTTCGGCGATCACCTGAGCTTTCTGCTCAGAGGTAACGCCATCGCGGGTGATGCGTACGCTTACGAAAGGCATGAGGAATCTCCAAGTGACCTTCCCTTCGGAATGAATGGGTAGGCGTTGGAGTTCAATGTAGGGAGTTAGCTGGAGGGGATAAAGGTGGGGGCGGGAACATCATTAGTTACGTGGTGTAATGGGTTGTATCTCGCAGACACAATACGTTTGCATCGAAAACGATCAATCGACTAGCCTGCGCTTATCGCAAATTTTAGATAACTCAAAGGAGGGAGGCGTTCATGGCAATTCAATTTTTCGACAGCCCATTCCATGCCACGCATGACAGCGAAGTCGCTAGCAAAAAAGCGTTGAAGATGGAGCTATCGATATTCATCACTGACTACATCAAAACCCTGGGCCTCAAACAAAGTGAGGCTGCAGCCAGGTTGGGCGTGACCCAATCACGCGTCTCAGAACTCACCACTGGCAAGATCGAGAAATTTACGATCGATGCAATGATGGACATGCTGGATAAACTCGGCTTTCGAACGACTTTTACCTTGCCGTCCAACGATGGCGGGGCTTTGCCTCTGATCGTAATTTCACAAGCTAACGCCTGCTAGACGTTGTGCGATTTTGCAGTAGGACTCAGCCCCTTCTGATGTAGTCCGTCTTGTTACGTGTCGCTTTTTTTCACTTTCAGCGACACGTTATTAGAACGTGTCGCTGGAGACGACATACGCGAGTCGATGCGTTCCTTCGTTAACGGCCTCCCCTCAGCGATTCGAAGCGCTTGGCTCTCATTCATTTCGCGTACAGATTCCAGCAAATACTTTTGAAACTTATCCAATTCAATGTCCATTCCTGATGTCTCCTTCAGCAAGTCGGCAAGGCCATCAGCACGCCTTCTTCAAATTATGAAAATTATGACTGACCAATAATTAATGCCCAGCCATAAAAATCACTAAAACCCTTCAACCCACGCCACCACCTAGCCACGATTGCGCATCCTCCCCCCTCCAGCTACCTTCAACCCGTCGCTGCCAATTCAGCGACCGGGCCTGAGAACTCGAATTCGATGCAGAAACCAATCGGAGTTCTCCTTATGCATGCCCGCAATCCATTCAAAATTTTCGCTACTGCTACACCGGGTCACGCCCACCACCGCCCAAAAACCGGAGGTGCCCAATGACCAACCCCCAAGACCTGAAAACCATCGGCCTTACCCCTTTTTCCTACCACGCCAACCAACCCCTGTTCCGCATCAACGCCGGCGTCCCGGTCATCCAGGCCCTCTCCCACGCCTCCGACCTGCTCCACATCGCCAAACTCCTTGCATCAGACGCCGCCATGGTCCGCGACACCGACCGACATGCCTGGGCGTCGCATTTTTTGCAGGATATGAGTAAGGCGATCATTGATGACGTAGCGAAGGTGCTCGATGCACCGGGTAACAATCGTAACCAGTGACGTCGTCACGTAGACCCAAGCCGCACGCATAAAAAAGCCCCGAATCAATCGGGGCTTTTTAGTTTCCGGCTCACACTTCGCTGACCTCAAACACAAACGAAATCTTCCGGCTGCTCGCACTCCACACATAACGAATGTGCTTGCCTTGCTTCGGGATAGACACGGCCGGCGGACGAAACGCAGCGACACACTCATGCCCAGGTAGACGAACGCTGTTGTAAAGCAGCCCCCACGACAAGGTTTCGCGCAGTTGCCGGGCAAACGCTTGTGACGGCCCGTAAGCGTCAGGATCCGGGTTGTGCAGCTCGGGGTAGTGTTGGCGAACGTCATGTATCGGTTTGACGACTTTGTTGACGTAGGTGCGCAGGGTCAACTCGATGTCGGGCTCGTTGGTCGCGGCCAGGAAGCGTTCCTGGTGATAGCTCGTTTCGGCGATGGCGGCGGCCTGGCTGCTGGCGGCGTAGTAGACGCCGTAGGTGCCGTCGGTGAAGCGGCTGGTTTTACCGATGTGGGTGAACGCGGCCATGACCGGTGATGAGCCGGGGCCGGAGATTCGGTCTTCGGGCAGCACGCGGGAGAGCACGCCGGCTTCTTGCGCCAACCGGTCGTTGGTCAGGGCTTCCAGGGCGTAGGCGGTTTGCAGGTCTTCGGGGTCGAGCACGTCTTCAAACAGGGTGATCGGGGGGAACGCGCTGTTGATCATCCGGTAAGCACGGTTCCACTCGGGGAGCGCGACTTCCGGGGCCATCAGCCGCGGACGCCATCGAGGTAGCGACGCACGTCAGCGATGTCCACCACCCGGCCGGCCAGCATATAGCTCAACGCGGATTGACCATTGAACGGGGCGGCGGTGTTCGGGCTGCTGACCCATTCGTAGGCGCGGTCGCGGTTGTTGCTGAAGATGATGCTCAGCGCTTTGTGGATGCCCATCAGGTAGGAGATGCGCTCCAGGGTGTCATGCGGGAGACGCACATTGGGCGGCAGGTGTTTGTATTTATAGAAGGTGGTGTTGCCGACTTTGCCCAACAGCGTGCGCTGTTCTTCGGTAGTGCAACCCCAACGCTCCATCAGGTTGAAGAAGAACTTGAGCGCCACACGGCCGGCTTCCGGGGTGTCGAGTTCTTGGGGAGCCGTGCGGACGGGGGATGAAGTGGCCATTGGAAGGACTCCTTCGGGCAAAGGGATATGCCTTCAGAGTAGTACAGATCCGAACATCTTTTAAATTTTTGTTCGCTTACGGATTTTCTAAGGCTTTTCGACGATCACGGTTTCCACAGTGATTTGCTGAATCGCCCGAAACGGCGCCAGTGCCGCTTCATCGGCCGTAGCACCGGTAATCAACCGCCATTCCCGCTCAATCGGCGTCCAATGCTGTTGCCGCGCACGACCGAGTTTGTCGGTGTCGGCGAGGACAACAATCTGCGCCGCACGCTTGATGATGCATTCCTTCAGATACGCCTGCTGCGCGCTCGCTTCGCACAAACCAAACTCGGCAACCACGCCGTCAGCACCGAGGAAGGCTTTGTCGACGCTCAACCGGCTCAACGTCAGCTCGGCCAACGGCCCCAACGTGCTCATGCTCGAACCGCGCAGATCGCCGCCGATCAAGGTCAGTCGCACGCCCGGCGCATTGGCCAGGGTCATCACGGCCAGCAGGTTGTTGGTGACCACATGCACGTCTTGTCGCGAGCACAAATGATGGGCCAGCGCGGCGCAGGTGGTGCCGCCGTCGAGCAATACAGTGTCGCCGTCCTGGACGTGAGCCGCTGCCGCCTGGGCGATGGCGTCTTTCTGCTCCCACTGGCTGGTCTTGCGCTCTTCCAGTGAAGCTTCCGGCTCATGCACGCCAACCACCGCGGTCGCGCCACCGTAGGTGCGCACCAGATGCCGCTGTTTGGCGAGCATGGTCAGGTCGCGCCGCACCGTCGCTTCCGAGACCCCGAGCGCCGCGCTCAATTGCTCGACGTTGGCATCGCCAATACGCACGAGATCGAGGATGGCGCGGTGGCGTTCGGAGGCTTTCATGGCGGGTCTCGTTGTGTGGACGGTGGTCGATCTTACACGACAGCGTCCCTGCGACTCATCCCCGTCGCGTGGCAAGCTCCGCACCCTGGCGCAGTGCTTCGAGCAGGCTGCGTTCATCGGCAATGCCCTTGCCGGCGATATCGAAGGCGGTGCCGTGGTCGACCGACGTACGGATCACGTCCAGGCCGACGGTCACGTTCACACCCGCTTCAAGTCCCAGCACTTTGACCGGGCCGTGGCCCTGGTCGTGATACATCGCCACCACCAGATCGAAGTCGCCGCGTCCGGCACGGAAGAACAGCGTGTCGGCGGGCAGCGGGCCCGTCACGTCAAGGCCGCGCTCCTGCAACAGCTTCACCGCCGGGATGATTTTTTCTTCCTCTTCGCCATAGCCGAACAAACCGTTTTCGCCGGCATGAGGATTGATCCCGCACACGCCAATACGCGGTTTGGCGATGCCGGCCTTGATCAGCGTCGCGTTACCGCGCTCGATCGTGCGCTGGACCAGGCCCGGCTCGATCTTGCGGATCGCGTCGATGATGCCGATGTGGGTCGTGACGTGAATCACCCGCAACTGCGGCGCCACCAGCATCATCGACACTTCGTCGACGTTGGTCAGGTGCGCGAGCATTTCGGTATGGCCGGGGTACTTGTGGCCGCCGGCGTGCAGCGCTTCCTTGTTCAACGGCGCGGTGCAAATCGCATCGATTTGTTTGGCCTGCGCCAGCTCGACGGCACGGGCGATGTATTGATAAGCAGCGTCACCGGCAATGGGCGAGAGCTCGCCGAACGGCAGGTCGTCGGGAATCAGGTCGAGGTCGATGCAGTCAATGGTGCCGGCCTCGTACAACGCCTGGGAGGCATCCTCGATGCGGCGCACTTTGGCGCTGCCGCCGACGATGACATTGGCCTGCTCAAGACGACGGGCATCGCCGATCACCAGCGGCCGGCACTGTTGGTAGACGACGTCATGAGTCAGGCTCTTGACGATGATTTCCGGACCGACGCCCGTGGCGTCGCCCATGGTGATGCCGATGATGGGGAGGTAGTTGCTCATAGTGTTCATTCGAGTCCTTGGATTCGTGTGCGTTTGGGCGGGGAGCGATCGGCGCTATCGCTCAGGTGTTGCCATGCCGCGTACAACGCGTGATCGCTGCCGAACGCGCCTGCCTTGGTAACAATTGCGGGACGATGGCCCTGCCGGGAAACGGTCGGTCGCGCGAAGGCGACGCCGGCTTCGATTTCCGTCAGCAATTGCAGGCTGTCGATCCCGACAGTGGTCAATATGGCCCGCGCCGTCTCGCCGCCCGTGGCAATTAGGCCACCGACCTTGGCGAAGTGCGGTTCTACCAGCACAGCCAGCATGGTCGAGAGTTGCGCGCCCTCTTGGGGATCGAACGCCTCATCGCGGCCGATGCGCAGCAGCAGATCGCTCCAGCCGTCGAGTTGCTCGCCGATGCGCGCCTGCCAGATCGCCCAATCGCCATGGGTTGTGCCTTGGCGAAGGACCTCAGGCGGAACGACCAATTCGCTGACCCCACCGCGCTCTTTGAGCAGCGCGCACTGGCGTTCGCAGACGCCGGAGAGGCTGCCGACGAGTATCAGAATGGGTGCCTGACTTTTTTCGACGGCATCGGGTTCGATGGCCGCATCGCGTACTTCGGAGAAATCAGGAAGGCTGGCTATTTCCCGCGCAAGGCCACCCGAACCGATCCAGAACAGTGGCTGGTCCATCGACGTGGTCAGGCGCGCGAGGGTTAGCAAGTCGTCTTCGGTTTGCGCGTCGACGATCAACGCCTGCGTGCCGCTGCGGGCGACTTCGGCAATGTGCCGGGCGAGCGCGTCTTCGTTGCCGCGCAAGGTGTCGAGGTCAAGTTTCGCGGTGGTCAGACCTGCGGTGACAAGCATCGCTTCGACATCGGCCGGGCGGTCGGCATTTTCCAGTTTCCAGGTATCGGTGGTTTCCAGCGGCTGGTCGTTCACGAACACCCGACCGCCGCGCAACGTACGGCCGGTGGCGGGGAACGCCGGGGCGACAATGGCCAGTCCCGCCAACGGTTGCAGAGCAGCGACTTCCGCCGCCCAGTTGCCGCGCAGAGTCGAATCGATTTTCTTGTACAGCCGCTGCCCGGGTTGATGCAGTGCCTTGAAGGCGGCGACGGTACGCTCGGCGGCCCGCGCCGGTGAGAGGCGTCGGGTGTCCGTGTCGGCGGCAATCACTTGAGCGTCAGCCTTGTCATTCAAGGGGTCGAGCGTGACGACCGTTTGCATTCCCGCGCTCGCAAAGCCGATGGCGCAATCCGCCGCGCCCGACAGATCGTCAGCGATGATCAGCATCCTCATCGCAAGGCCTCCTGCTTTTGAGGTTCAATTTCCGGCTCAGGAATGGCGATGGGGTTGCGCTGCTGCACGCGCTTGGCGACGGCGGCGGTGAGCAGCGGCGCGAGGATCGCGGTCACTACGACGCAGGAAGCCACCAGGATTGTCGCGCTCTTGGCTGCTTCGGCGTACACCGGATTGGCTGCCGCGATCAGCGCAGGGACGGCGGCGGCATTCCCGGCGGTGGTGGCTGCTGCAACACCGGCGACGCCAGTGCCGCCGGTCAAACGATCGGCGAAGAACAGCGGGATCCCGGTCAAAACGACAACCGCAACACCCATGCCGAGCCCCAGCAAACCGGCCTGCCAGACGTTATGCAAGTCCAGACTGGCACCGAGAGCCAGAGCGAAGAACGGGATCATGACGGGAACGGCTTTGGCCAGGAAATCGCGCATGTCACGGTCGAGATTGCCCAACAGCATGCCGAGCGCCAGTGGCAGGATGCTGCCCACCAGCGTCGGCCAGGGAAATGCCGACAACCCAGCGATGCCCAAGGTGACCATCGTCAGAAAAGGACCGGACTCCAACGACATGACCGAGTAGGCGCCGACGTCTTCGGAGCGACCGTACTGCCCCATCAGCGCCATATATAAGCCGCCGTTGGTGTCGTTCATCGCAGCGACCACCGCCAGCGTTGAAATGCCGGCGAAGAGGCCTGACGAAATCGGCTGCTCGCCCAGGAAGTGCCCAAGCACAATACCAATGAGGACGGCGATGCCGACTTTGGTTGCGAGCAACGTGCCGCCCTTCTTGAGCAGGTAAGGCGTGGCTTTGATATTGATGCTCGCGCCCATGCAGACGTAGAACACCGCGAGGATCGGCAGCGCCCCGGTGAACAGTGCATTGGTGAATGAGCCGAAAAACTTGGGAGTGTCGGGCAGGAAGGTTGCCACCAGCGAGCCAATCAGCAGGGGCACGATCATCATGCCGCCCGGTATGCGCTCAATGGTGCGTTTAATAGGAAATTGGGCCACGAGGGTCTCCTTTTATAATTGTTGGGTAAGACGTACACCACCTCGAAACTGACTGAACCGATCATTTACTGATTGTTTCAGTCAAATTTATCTTAGGCCTTCGGTTTAATTTGCGCAAATCAATCATTCAAATGATCGTTTCGATCATTCGCGATGGAAAATCTAGGCTGTGACGGGAAGCTCGAATCGCCAGGTGACGCAAGCCAGAGCCCTGCAGCGCCCACAAAAAAGCCCCGAACCAGTCGGGGCTTGTGTTGAGAGGCGCTACTTGAACAGTTCGGAATGACTTCCGAGATCAACAAATGTGATCAGATCGGAGCGCGTGTGCTCATAAATCATCAAGAAATCACCGCCTATATAGCACTCTCGAAATCCAGCCCAATCCCCCGTCAACGGATGATCCAGATACTCGGCTGGCAATGGCTCTCCCAGAAATAGCATGACCATCACCTGACGGACTTCATCCATGTCACGGCGTCCGGCCCGCTTGTAACGTTCCCACGACTTCTTGAATTCCGATGTTTGCGCGCACTGTTTTGGCAGCTCAGCGCGTTTTTGCTTTTTCTCCGGTTTCGCCATCAGCGTCCCTCAGCATGTCGTCTATCGAGTCGAACCGCTGGCGAATATCTCGTGCTTCCATCATGGCGCGGGCCGTCTTCTCCGAGGGGACGCGTACCTCAAACGGGAGGCCCTGAGTTGCTACAACCTGACGAAGAAAAAGACGCATGGCATCACTGATGCTCAGGCCGCAAGCGCTCAAGACTTCAGTAGCCCGAGCCTTCAAATCCTCATCAATGCGGCAACGCACGTCTGTGGTTTTCAGTAATGCACCCATGGTAATAACCTCATCGTTAATTTGTAGCTACATTGGCGCTACCTCGAGCATTGTGGTTGAGCGGGATCTTTTTGGTCAACTTCAGCGTGATGGACGGCTCGAAAGCTTAGGAAGCATGATAATCAGCTGGATTCCTCGCCCAGTATTTCAACTGTTTGAGCTCGCGATGAATATCAGCTTGATCCCTTTCCTACTCGAGAACCGTCCTGGTTCAACGCAGGAAATAGCTGAGAGCGTTGAGCTCTAAATCGCGCCCACAAAAAAGCCCCGAACCAGTCGGGGCTTTTCCTTTCTCAGCCTTGCATCAGGCCTCGATGGTGCAACCGATCATCAGAAAATGTTGATCGGGTAATCCACGAACACACGCACTTCGTTACCGCTGGAGTTGTACTCACTCGATTTCTGCGAGACACGCAGGATCGAGCTGCGCAGTTTCACGCTCAGGTCTTTGGCCGGGCCGCTTTGCACGACGTACTTGAACTGGTTGAAGATTTCGCGCTCGGTACCGCCTTCGCTGGTGGAGGTGGTGATGTTGTCGCCGCGCACGTAGGCGAAGTTGTAGCTCAGGCCTGGAATTCCGAAGGTGCTGAAGTCGAGGCCGTAGCCCAGCTGCCAGCTGCGTTCGTCTTCGGCGTTGAAGTCGGACCAGTAGGAGTTCGCCAGGTAGATAGTGTTGCCGCCGTCGCCGACGCGACCTTGATCTTTCTGGTAGCCGCCGTAGGCGTAGCCCAGGTTGCTGTCGCCGGTGCTGCGCTGGTGGGCGAGCGTGAACGAGTGCGCGCCGGTGGCGAATGTGGCGGCCAGGCTCCAGATTTTGTTGTCGTCGCCGGTGACGATGCTTTGGCCGGGCACGGTGTTTTCGCGGACGTAAGAACTGTCCAGCTTGGTGCGGTAGCCGTTGAAGTCCAGGGTCAGGGACTGATCCTTGTCGATCGGGAACATGTAGTTGGCGTTCACGTATTGCTTCTTCAACACGTCTTCGACGTCGGAGGCGTACAGCGCAGCCTTGAACTGTTCGGTGAACTGGTAACTACCGCCCAACACGTTGATCGACTTCAGGCCGCCGCTGTCATGGCCTTCAGCGCTTTTGCGCGATTCGGCGGTGAAGCGACCGGCGTTCAGCTCCAGGCCTTTGATCTCCTTGGAGGTGATCAGGGTGCCGGTGTAGCTTTCCGGCAGCAGACGCCCGTTGTCGTAGCTCAACACCGGCAGGACCGGCATCTGGTCGCCGTAAGTCAGAACGGTGCTGGATAGGCGGAATTTTACCGCGCCACCGGCCTTGGCCAGATCGCCGGCCGGGTTACCGCTGTCGCCTTCCTTGAAGAAGTCGATGCCTTGGCCGCCGCTGTGGCTACCACGGTCCAGACGCAAGCCGTACAGACCAAAGGCATCAACGCCCACGCCGACGGTACCTTGGGTGAAGCCCGAGGTGTAGGTGCCGATGGCAGCCTGACCCCATTCACGCTGGTCGTCGTTGCCGTCTTTTTTGTCGCGATTGATGTAGGCATTGCGCAGCAGCACTTTGAGGCTGCTGTCTTCAACAAAACCCTTGGATTCGGCCTGGTCGTTAGCCATGACCTGTGTAGCACTCAACATCCCCAGAGCGATCAGGCTGATTCGCTTGTTCAACATGTTGTTCTTTTCCTTATGATCGGTTGATACGCGCTGCGTCGAACGGCTGAAACGGCGCTATCGCACTCTTTTTTCACCCCAAACAAAAAGGCCCGCGCACGAAGAAATCGTGGCGGGCCTTTTAGTTATTTTATGAGTCATGGCGGTTAGCCACAGGCGTGGGGCGAATCCTAGCTGCGCCCTTAACGATGTGTCAATTTCATGAATCGTCTGTAAACAGGCGAAAAACGTCTAAGAAATCACTTGTCGACGTCAATCGGCGCAGCCGTTCAGGCCACAGGCTTGAAGCTCCGATGACGACGCTTGTGCGGGAATCGACTGACTCAGCCATGCCGCAAAGGCTTGCGGCTTGCCGAGCCACGGGCTGATATCGATCAGGGTGAATTGGCCGTTGTGTTCCAGGGCGAAGGTCGGGAAACCCTGGCCGCCGACTTCGGCCAGCAACGCTCGACTGTCCTTGATGTGGCGATCGGTTTCAGCTGCTTTGAAAGCCGCCTGGAACGCTTGAGGTTCCAGACCGATGTCTATCGCGAGTTCTAACAACACCGCTTCATCGGCAATGCGTCGACCTTCCTCGTAGTGAGCACTCTGCAAGCGCCCCAGCAACTCCAGTCCGCGGCCGGCGATCTGCTCGGCTGCCAGCACCGCGGCAATCGGCGGTGCGGAATCGAAAACCGCCGTCTCATCGCGCAACAACCCTTCGAAATACGCCTCGCCGAACGGCTGGCCGGTGTACTCGGCGATACGCCGGTCATGGGGCATCACGTAGTTACGCAGTTGTGGCGAGACGGTCTGGCGGTTGGCGCCGGTCATCATGCCGCCGCCGTGGGCGATCACTGGCAACACAGCCTGGGCGGCTTGCACCAGCGGTTTTGCGCCGTAGCACCAGCCGCACAACGGGTCGTAAATGTAGTGAAGGATCATGGGAAGACTCCGGCAAAAGCGTAGGAAAACGAGATGCCGGCAGATTAGTCCTCCGTCCGTTTCTGAAAAACGCTGGAATGGCTTTCAGTCTGTTTCATGAATCGGTCGAATGGCCTAACGACCCCACTGTCGCCATCTCGACACAATTCGAAATAATCAAACAGCGGAACCTTTCAAGAATAATTAACGGAAGCAAATAACAAGCATTACCATTCGCACCCTCGAATTACTCCACCCTTTCGGATGCGCTTCAGATGCCTGCCCCCTTTCGCCTCACGCCCGTTACCCTTGGGCTTTCTGCATTTCTCTCTGCCGGTTTTACCTGCGCCGCCCCCACCGTTTTACCCGAGACGTCGATCAGCGCCGAAGCTGAAGCCGATGACCCGCGTGTGAAGGAAACCAGCACCGCGACCCGCACCGCCACGCCGGTGCGCTACGTTCCACAAGCCATCGACTCGATCAAAACCTCGAACGTCGTGGATTACGGCACCAACGATCTGGGCACTGCGCTGAGCGGCATCCCCAACGTCAGCAGCGGCGCCGACACTCGCTTCGACAGCCTGCGCATCCGCGGTTTCGACGCCAGCAACGACTTCTACCTCGACGGCATCCGTGACGACAGCCAATACGTACGCGATTTGCACAACATCGAACGCATCGAAGTCCTCAAAGGCCCGGCCGCTGTTTTATATGGTCGTGGCAGTCAGGGCGGGATCGTCAATCGGGTCAGCAAACTGCCTGAATTCGGTCGCCGCTCGACCCTCGAGGCCCAAGGCGGCAGCGATGATTTGCGCAGCCTCTACGCCGACCTCAGCACCGACCCGAGCGAGAACATCAGCCTGCGCCTGAACATGGGCAACATGGATCAAAACAGCTTCCGCGACGGCGTGAGCGGCAATCGTCAACTGTTCGCTCCGTCGATGAGCTGGCAACTGACGCCGGACCTGAACTGGCTGGTGCAGTACGAATACAGCCGCTACAACCGTACGCCGGATCGCGGTATCCCCGGTGTAAACGGACGCCCGGCGGACGTAGGACGGAATACGACCTACGGCAGCGAACACGATTTCATCGACGACAAGTCGCAATCCCTGCGCTCGAAACTCAGTTATGAGCTCAGCGACAACTGGCAGCTGCGCCACACCCTGGGCGTGTTCAAGCTCAACAGCGATTTCGACAACACCTACCTGACGGGTTACACCCCGGCGACCAACAAGGTCACGCGCCAGCACTGGCAACAGGACCTGACCACCCGCAATGTCTACAACAACGTCGAACTGGAAGGCGGTTTCGACACGTTCGGCCTTGAGCATCGTTTGCTGACCGGCATCGAAATCGGCAGCCAGCGGCGTGACCCTACGTTGTATAACGCCGCCACCGGACGCGGGACTCAGCCTGTACCGGCACTGGACCTGTACAACCCCGACCGCAATTTGCGCCATACCGGGCGGATGCAGGTTTCCAGCAGCACTCACACCGAAGTCGAAAGCCGTGCGGTGTACGTGCAGGATCAACTGCGTCTGAACGATCAATGGCAATTGCTGGCCGGCTTGCGTTACGACACCTTCGACATCGAGTCGACCAACAAGCTGCGGGACATTTCCGAAGACCGCGACAGCCATAGCACCAGCCCGCGTGTAGGACTGGTGTGGACGCCGCTGCAGAATCATTCCTTCTACGCCTCCTGGACCAAGACGTTTTCCCCGGTCGGCGGTGGTTTGATCGGTATCACCCCGGGTGCCGCCGGCAACAGCAACGACCTGAGTCCCGAGCTGACCAAGCAAAAGGAAATCGGCGTGAAGAGCGACTGGCTCGATGACCGCCTGAGCACCACGCTGGCGATTTACGAACTGGAACTCTACAACCGCCGTACCAGCGATCCGAATGATCCAAGCGTGACCTTGCTGACCGGCGTGCAACGTTCCCGCGGGATCGAGCTGACTGGCACCGGCAAGATCGCTGGCAACTGGTACGTGCGCGGTGGCGTGGGTGTGCAGGACGCGACGGTCGAGAAGGACAACAACGGCTTTGAAGGCAAACGCATCAGCAACGTGGCCAAGCATAACGGCAGCCTGTTCCTGACCTGGAAACCGGAAATGGGCTGGTACGCCGAAACCGGTCTGACCCTGGTGGGCCAGCGTTATGCCGACAACCTCAACACCACCGTCCTGCCGGGTTATGGCCGTTGGGATGCATTGGCCGGGTTCCGGCAGAAAGATTGGGATTTGCGCGCGGCGCTGAACAACATCAGCGACAAGACCTATTACTCATCGGCCACCAGCGCGGCGCAGATTCAGCCGGGTGAACCGCGTAGCGTGGTCGTGACTGGCACCTATAGCTTCTAAACACCCGCCACCGACTGATCGTTCCCACGCTCTGCGTCCGCTCTTGGGACGCGGAGCGTCCCGGGCTGCATTCCCACGCGGAGCGTGGGAACGATCAAACCAGAAAAACCTTCGCCCATAAAAAAGCGCCGCCATCCCGGCAGCGCTTTTACCAATCCGTTGTTTTTTCTTCTTATCCTTCCATCACATCCCACAACGCTTCCAGCTCCGCTTCGCTGAATAAACCAGCGGGGTAGCGTTCGATCATCATCCGGCGCGGATCAGGTTCTCTGATCTGACGCGTTCCATTGGACTTCAACCAGTGCGCCAGGACCTGGAGCGATTCGCTGTTTACTGCCAGGGGATGCAACGCCCGCTCGCTCACAACATTCATTTCGGCGTTCATTTCCGCGCTCTCTCCTGGTTTGTGAGCGGCTAACTTATCCAAGGTTTATGACAGAACATCGCAGTTCTCCCCCTCCCTGTTTTGCACCATGAGAGATACAAGAGCTGTGCCAAGGTTTCGCAACTGTCGACAAGTGGATACAAAAAAGCCCGCAGTCCTGAAGGACTGCGGGCTCTCTACAAGATGGGAAGCCAAAACGCTTGCCGAATCGATTCTGCAATCAACTCAAGCTGTTACAACCCCACTCACTCCTTGTGCGGTGCTGGCTGTTGTTGGGTAAGGCAGTGGATGTTACCGCCTCCCAGTAACAGTTCGCGGCCGGGCACCATCACCACTTCGTGCTGCGGGAACAGAGCCTGCAAAATCTCTTTTGCCGGGCCATCCAACGGATCGTCGAAGCTCGGCGCGATGATGCCGCCGTTAACGATCAGAAAGTTCACGTAGGAACCGGCCAGACGAACGGTCGGATTTCTTTCTTGAGTCCCGTCCACCGGGTCCACACCAGCGCACTCTTCTTCGGTCGCATACAGCGGCCCCGGAATCGGCATCTTGTGCACCGTGAATGGGCGACCCTTGGCGTCGGTGCTGCTTTCCAGCACTTTCATTGCCGCCTGGCAGCGCGGGTAGTTCGGGTCCTGCGGGTCATCGGTCCAGGCCAGCAACACTTCGCCCGGACGCACGTAGCAGCAGAAGTTATCCACATGGCCGTCGGTTTCGTCGTTGAACAAACCGTCCGGCAGCCAGATGATTTTATCCACAGCCAGATTCGCGCTGAGCACCGCTTCGATTTCTGCACGGTTCATGTGCGGATTGCGATTGCGGTTAAGCAGGCATTCTTCGGTGGTGATCAGCGTGCCTTCGCCATCAACGTGGATCGAACCGCCTTCGAGCACAAAGCCCTCGGTGCGGTAGCGCTGGCTGCGCTCGATCTCGAGGATCTTGCCGCCGACCTGGGAATCGCGATTCCACGGCGAATACAGCCCCCCGTCGAAACCGCCCCACGAGTTGAAGTCCCAATTCACACCACGGACTTCGCCACTGTTATTGATGACAAACGTCGGGCCGGTGTCGCGAACCCAGGCGTCGTCGCTGGACATTTCCACCACACGAATATTCGGCACGTCCAGACGGGCACGGGCGTTTTCGTATTGGCCGGCGGAAACCGCCACGGTCACCGGTTCGAAACGGGCAATGGCTTTGGCCACCGCGACGTGCGCGGCTTGCGCCGGTTTGCCACCCAGGCGCCAGTTGTCCGGGCGCTCGGGCCAGATCATCCAGGTCTGGGTTTGCGGCGCCCATTCGGCCGGCATGTAAAAGCCGTCGGCGCGAGGGGTGCTGTTCAAAGTGGTCATAGCGATCAGGACTCCAGGGATCCGTCGAGGGTCTTTAGTGTGCCATACAGGTTCGGGCGACGATCACGGAACGAACCCCACGCGCTGCGGATGTGCTCCAGTTCATCCAGGTCGAAGCGCTGAACCAGCACACCTTCTTCGGTTTCATTGAGCTCTTGAACCTTCTCGCCGAACTGGTTGGCAATGAACGACGAACCGTAGAAGGTAATGTCGTAGCCGTCCTGCTCTTCGTTACCGATGCGGTTGCTGGCGATCAGCGGCATCAGGTTGGCGCCGGCATGGCCTTGTTGCACGCGCTGCCAGTGATCACGGGACGAAATGGTCTTGTCGTGTGGCTCGCTGCCGATCGCGGTCGGGTAGAACAGGATTTCCGCGCCCAGCAACGCCATGCTGCGAGCGCATTCCGGGAACCACTGGTCCCAGCAGATGCCCACGCCGATTTTCGCGTAACGGGTGTTCCAGACTTTGAAGCCGGTATCGCCCGGATTGAAGTAGTACTTTTCGTGGTAGCCAGGGCCGTCCGGGATATGGCTTTTACGATAAATCCCGAGGTTGCTGCCGTCGGCATCGATAATCGCGATGCTGTTGAAACGCGCGCGGCCCGCCAGTTCGTAGAAGCTGATCGGCAAAACGACTTGCAGTTCTTTGGCAACTTTCTGGAAGTGCTTGATGGCGACGTTGTCTTCAACGGTCGTGGCCAGCTGCAGGTAATCCGGGTTCGGCTTCTGGCAGAAG
The DNA here is from genome assembly GCF_001424925.1 of Pseudomonas sp. Root329. Taxonomy (NCBI): domain Bacteria; kingdom Pseudomonadati; phylum Pseudomonadota; class Gammaproteobacteria; order Pseudomonadales; family Pseudomonadaceae; genus Pseudomonas; species Pseudomonas sp. Root329. Next base: position 54,857 of record NZ_LMCV01000048.1, read on the forward strand.
TAAGGAGCCTCGAACAGTTCCTGGATCAGGATGATCTGCGCGCCTTTCGCCGCGGCCTCACGGACCAGCCGCTCAGCGGTCTCGATGTTGGCTTCAAGGTCCCAGGAACAGGCCATCTGGGTAGCGGCGACGGTAACGATACGGCTCATGAATCATCTCCGGGGCAATTGCTTTAGGGTCGAAGGTGGCATCGACCAATGACAGAAAGAAGAATGACGACTTTATAGCCGATAAAAATCGGCTTTAAAAGCGATAAATATGCCTCCCATCTAAAACAATGCACTTAAGATCGATAATAATCGAACTGAACGCGATCCCCTGTGGGAGCGGGCTTGCTCGCGAAGGCGGTTGATCACTCAACATTGATGTCGACTGATACGACGCTTTCGCGAGCAAGCCCGCTCCCACATTAGTCCGTGTACATCGAGAAATACCGTTTACAGCCCTTCATCCAAAACCTTCGACAGCATATCCACGAAGAAATCCACGCTCTGACGCGAGGTCACCATCGGCGGTTTGATCTTGAGGATGTTCAGGTAATCGCCGGTCGGCTGCATGAAGATCCCCAGCTCGCGCAACCGGTCACACAGCGCCGTGGTTTCTTCGGTTGCCGGTTCCAGGGTTTCGCGATTGCGGATCAACTCGACACCCAGATAGAAGCCGGAACCATGCACCGCGCCCACCAGCGGATGAATATCGATCAGCGCTTCGAGCCGTTCCTTGAAATACCCGCCCACGACCTGAGCGTTTTCCCAGAGCTTTTCTTCTTCCATCACATCCAGCACCGCCATGCCGATCTGGCAACTGACCGGGCTGCCGCCGGCCGACGAGAAGAAGTAACCCTCAGCCTCCAGAGCTTCGGCGATTTCCCGACGGGTGATCACCGCGCCCAACGGCTGGCCATTGCCCATGCCTTTGGCCATGGTGATGATGTCCGGCACCACGCCCTGCTCTTCGAAACCCCAGAAAAAGTTGCCCATGCGGCCGTAACCGACCTGCACTTCATCAGCGATACAAACGCCGCCCTGAGCACGAACCAGCGCATAAACCTGCTTCAAATACCCTGGCGGCAGCGAGATACCGCCGGCATTGCCGTACACCGGTTCGCAGATGAAACCGGCCAGCTGACGCTTCTGCTCGGCAATTTTCGCCAGGTTGTGTTCGACACTGCGCACGTAGTCCGGCGCACTATCCGGTCCACGGAATTCGCCGCGATAGGTGTTCGGCGCGGTGACCGGATGCACCCAGTCCGGACGGCTGCTCAAGGCCTTCGGGTTGTCGGCAATCGAAGTCGAGACCGCGTCCGCGCCTACTGTCCAACCGTGATAGGCCTCGAGCACGCTGAGCATGTCGCGACCGCCGCTGTAGGCCCATGCCAGACGGATTGCCAGGTCATTGGCCTCGCTGCCACTGTTGACCAGGAACACCCGGTCCATGGAGTCCGGCGACAGTTTCAGCAAACGTTCGGAGAACTCGGCAATCGCCGCGTAGTTAAAACGCGAGTTGGTGTTGAGCAACGTCCACTGACGACTGGCGACAGCAGCCATGCGCGGATGACCGTGGCCCAGCACCGCGACGTTGTTGAGCATGTCGAGGTAGGAGCGGCCCTGCATGTCAATTAGGTGATTACGCCAGCCACGTTCGATGCGCGGTGGGTCGACGTAATAGTGCTTCTGGGTACGGGCGAAACTGGCGTCACGACGCGCCAGCAACGTCTGCGAATCGAGCTCCTCTTCAGCGTCACAGGCCAATCCCAGCAGCACCGCCGGTGACGGGCACAACGCTTGCCAGGCCGCAGCGCGAGACGGCGTGCAAAACAAGGGCGCATTGAACGAAGCGCCTCGGCACAACTGCACGATCAGTGGCCCGCTGACCGAACCCAGCACCTGGCCTTTGACCAGCGCTGCGCCCGTGTGCAGCGACGGCGTCACGCCCCACAACCGCACGCTAAGTTGCGGGCCATCCAATTGCAGCACACCTGCCGCCGGCTGATGCACCACCCCGGCAAACGGTGACTCGACCGCCGTGCCGTGGGGCACGCGCAATTCGACGTGCAATGGGCACGTGTCCGGTTCAGTGGCGCTGTCCGGCCGGGTGCGGGACAAGCGATATTGCCCATAACGACTGGCCGCCAGACCATGAGCCGCGGCAGCTTCGGTCAGCAGACGCTGATCGATCCCCTCCTGCTCCCAGTTGCCGGCCTCAAAATGCGGACTGAGGACACCCAAATCGATCAACGCAAACTCACGCCCGACCAGACTCGGCAACAGCGGCGCGAAGCCTTCGCTACCGATGCTCGGCAGGTTCTGGCCGACGGCGGTCAGGATCGCCGCTTCCATCAACGCCAACGGCACCGATGTAGCGACGCGGAAAATCTCCCACTCGTGGGTGAGGTTGTCGCGGCTGTACGCGTTGCCAGGATCGATGCTGACCTGCTGTTCGCCACTGAGCACCAACACCGCCGCACGGGCGACGATCAGCGGCCAGAGCGCCAGTAGCTCTTCCTGCGTGAGCGGATTGACAGCGTGATAGGCCTGGACCGCCGGCAAAATGTAGAAAGGATCGCCATCGGCATGGTGCAGCAGCGCCGCACACGTCACCGACAGATCAGTAATGCGCCAGGTACGAACCAGGTCGCCGAAATCGATCACACCCTGCAATTGCCACTGGCGTTGCGAATCTCGCTGCCACACCACGTTGTCGTCGGTGATATCCATGTGAATGGCCTGCACCGGCAGCTTATCCACAAGCGGCTGCAAATGACGCTCGGCCTGTTCAGCCGCATCGGCAATCAGCCGACGTTGCTGGTCGTCGTTGATAACCGGCAGCAAATGCGCGATCAACGCGTTGGCGTGACGGGCGTCCCATTGAAGGGTGCGTTCGAGGCCCGGATGGTCGAAGCCGGCCAGCGCCAGGTCCATTTCACCGCAGAGTCGACCGAAGCCGGCCACCACTGAACCGGGCAGATGATCCAGGTGTGTGAGCGACTGGCCTTCGATGTAATCGAGCAAGCGCACATGAACCGATTGGCCGCCGAATTCCAGGGAAAGCAGGTCTGCACCGTTTTTGGCGGAAATCACTCGCGGCACATGCACATCGGGGTGCTCACCCAAATGCTTGAGCCCGGCGTGCTGAGCGTGCAGCTCCTGCGCCGAGTAGTCCCCACGGCAGATTTTCAGGACAAAACGCCCCTGGTCGCTGTCGACCCGAAAGTTAAGATCTTGCTGGCTACCAAGGGCCTGCAACCTTCCACTCAGCCCGTAATGTCCCTTCAGCAGCTCAAGCGCTTGCTCCGCAGACACTTGCGGGCTGGGCAAACTGGCGCGATGAATCAACGTGGCGAGTGGCATACAACGACCCCTGAAATTTTATTAGGCGCTTATATCGCCACTGCTTGGGGCGATACGCAACCCCCCTACAAGCCAGTAACCTCTCAGGTGAACTTTCCTACGCCAATTTCGGATTGCCTTCCGCTGGGGGAAAACAAAATACTGCGGCTGTACGCAAAGAATGCGCCAGGGCATATGATCAACATAGCCTTCCTGACAAAGCCTTTTTTCATCGTGGATGATGAAAATTTGTTCACGTCAATGAAAACGGACAGTGCCTATAGTCCAGGCACTGGTACTTCGGCGAGGTGAATATAGCGAACGATGGCGCGGATTAAGACCGCTGGAGATACAAAACCTTCAGCGCCTGAACCACAGTCGACTCGCGCCTGCCATCACTTTGCGCAAGAATGACGCCTATCAACGCCTATTGCTGGAGAAAGACCATGAAAGTAGTCACCACCGACCTTCCCGGTGTTCTGATCATCGAGCCCAAGGTATTTGGTGACGAGCGTGGTTTCTTCTATGAAAGCTTCAATGCCAAGGCTTTCAAAGAAGCGACTGGCCTGGAAACGAATTTCGTTCAAGACAACCATTCCCGCTCGCAAAAAGGCGTATTGCGCGGCCTGCATTACCAGCTGGAAAACACTCAGGGCAAACTGGTTCGCGTCACAGCCGGTGAAGTGCTCGACGTGGCTGTGGACATTCGCCGCAGCTCGCCACATTTCGGCAAATGGGTGGCCGTGCGTCTGTCCGCCGAGAACCATCGTCAAATGTGGGTCCCGGAGGGTTTCGCCCACGGTTTCGTGGTGCTGAGCGAGTTCGCCGAGTTCCTCTACAAAACCACGGACTACTACACCCCGTCCGCCGAGCGCAGCATTCGCTGGGACGACCCGGACCTGGCCATCGATTGGCAACTGGACGAAGCACCGCAACTGTCCGGCAAAGATCAGGCTGCCGCGTTCTTCAAGGACGCTGACGTCTTTTCCTGAAACACCGTCTGAATCTTCACCCCGCAAGCGTGCCTGACCCACGGCGCGCAGACTGCGCCCGCAAGCCTAGGCATAATGCGCCTGTACCCACAGGCGCTCGATGCTCATGACTCCGACCCTTCCCCGCAGACCCCGCTGGCGCAGCCTGGCCCTGCTCGCGCTGTGCCTGGCGCCATTGCTGTGGCCGCTGGAGCATCTGGCCGAGCGTTACTACCGCAGCGAACTGGCCGGTCAGAACCGTCAGACCCTCGACCTTTACGTCGCCAACCTGCTGGGCACCCTGCACCGTTATGAAGTGTTGCCGCAGATCCTCGGCGATCTGCCGGCCCTGCGAGCCGTCCTTGGCGCGCCCGATGATGGCGTCACCCAGGGCAACGCCAATCGCTTGTTGAAAAACATCAGCGCCCAGACCGGTGCCGAAGTCATGTACCTGATGGACACCTCGGGCAAGACCCTGGCCGCGTCCAATTGGGACAAACACGACAGTTTCGTCGGGCGTAATTTTTCCTTCCGGCCGTATTTCAGCGAAGCCATGGCCGGGCGGCTTGGGCGCTTTTTCGGTTTGGGCACAACCTCGGCCAAGCGCGGTTATTTCTTCGCCGCCGCCGTGCGTAACGGCGAAAAGATCATCGGTGTGCTGGTGGTCAAGGTCGACCTGGACCACACCGAAAGCCTCTGGGGCAAAACCCCGGAACAACTGCTGCTGACCGACCATAATGGCGTGGTCATTCTCACGTCGCGACCCGAGTGGCGATTCCGCTCGACCCGCCCGTTGGGCGAAGAGGAAAGTAAGGCAATCACTGCGATTCAACCTTATCCGACCCGTGATCCCAAGCCATTGCGGCTCAACCCCAACGCCTGGCTGACACAAACCCAGCCCATCGCAGAAACCGGTTGGAACGTCAGCATCCTCGCCCCACGCACCCTGATCGATCGCCCGGTACGCACGGTCGTCGCTATCGGCGGCGCGACATTGTTGGTGTTGATGTTGCTGCTGGGGCTGATGATGCAGCGCCGCCGCCATTACCTTGAACGAATCGCCTTTGAAGCAAAGGCCCGTCGCGAGCTGGAAGGTCGGGTAGCCGAGCGGACCAGCGACCTCGAAGGCCTCAACCGTCGACTGAAACAGGAAGTGCTGGAACGCGAACAGGCCCAGCAAGAGCTGGTTCGCGCTCAGGATGATCTGGTGCAGGCCGGCAAACTGTCAGCCCTTGGCACCATGTCGGCGAGCATCAGCCACGAATTGAATCAACCGCTGGCGGCGATCCGCAGCTACGCCGAAAACGCCGAAGTGCTGCTCGATCATCAGCGCACCGACGATGCGCGCGGCAACCTCAAGCTGATCAGCGAACTGACCGGGCGAATGGCGTCGATCATCGCCCACCTGCGCGCCTTCGCCCGGCGCGATCGCCACGCCCCGGAAAGCGTCGCCCTGCAACCGGCGCTGGACGATGCGCTGGCGCTGCTGGCCAAGCGTCGACGCAGCATGGAAGTCGAGCTGATCCGAGACTTGCCGGCCGCCACCCTGTGGGTCGAGGCGGGGGAAACCCGTTTGCGTCAAGTGCTCGGCAATCTGCTGGCCAACGCCCTGGACGCCCTGACGGAAAAAGGCCCGCCGCGTAAGCTCTGGTTGAGTGCCCAATCCACTGCCGACGGCGTCAATCTGTACATTCGCGACAATGGCCCCGGGTTCTGCCTGGAGGCACTTGGCCGCGCCAGCGAGCCCTTCTATACCACCAAGACCCGCACTCAGGGGCTTGGGTTAGGGTTGGCGATTTGCGAAACCCTGATGCGCGCCTTCGGTGGTGAACTGTCGTTCTCCAACCACAAGGAAGGTGGCGCCCTGATTACCCTGAAGCTGCGTGCAGGCGCACCGGGTGTGAGCCTGCAACCGTCCGAGGACCGAAGTGCATGACCATCGACAACCGCATCCAGGTCGTGCTGATCGACGACGATCCGCACCTGCGTCAGGCCCTGAGCCAGACCCTGGACCTCGCCGGCCTGAAAATCCTGCCACTGGCCGAAGCCAAGGGCCTGGCCGCACAACTGGAGCGTGACTGGCCCGGCGTGGTGGTCAGTGACATCCGCATGCCGGGCATGGACGGTCTCGAACTGCTGACTGAACTGCATGCCCAGGACCCGGAGCTGCCAGTGCTGCTGATTACCGGTCACGGCGATGTGCCACTGGCGGTGCAGGCCATGCGCGCCGGGGCTTATGACTTTCTGGAAAAACCCTTCGCCAGCGACGCCCTGCTCGACAGCGTGCGCCGCGCCCTGGCCCTGCGCCGGCTGGTGCTGGACAACCGCAGCCTGCGTCTGGCCCTGAGCGATCGCAATGAGCTGAGTACCCGACTGGTCGGGCAATCGGCGCCGATGCTGCGCCTGCGCGAGCAGATTGGTGCATTGGCGGCGACCAAGGCCGATGTGCTGATCCTTGGCGAAACCGGCGCCGGCAAAGAAGTCGTGGCCCGAGCGCTGCACGATCTGTCGAGCCGTCGTAACGGTCCGTTCGTGGCGATCAATGCCGGCGCCCTGGCCGAGTCGGTGGTAGAAAGCGAGCTGTTCGGTCACGAGCCAGGCGCCTTTACCGGCGCGCAAAAGCGCCGCATCGGCAAGTTCGAATTCGCCAATGGCGGCACGTTGTTCCTCGATGAAATCGAAAGCATGAGCCTGGATGTGCAGGTGAAGTTGCTGCGTTTGCTGCAAGAGCGGGTCGTCGAGCGCTTGGGCGGCAATCAGCTGATCCCGTTGGACATCCGCATCATCGCCGCGACCAAGGAAGACCTGCGCCAATCCGCCGATCAGGGCCGCTTCCGTGCCGACTTGTATTACCGCCTGAACGTTGCACCACTGCGTATTCCACCGCTGCGCGAGCGCGGCGAAGATGCGTTGATGCTGTTCCAGCATTTCGCCGACGAAGCCAGCGCTCGCCACGGCCTGCCACCCCACGAGTTGCAACCGGGACAACGCGCGCTGCTGCTGCGCCACACCTGGCCGGGCAACGTGCGGGAATTGCAGAATGCCGCTGAACGCTTTGCCCTGGGCCTGGAACTGGCCTTGGACAACAGCACGGCGGATGGCGCTGTCGGCATGACAGTCGACGTGGTCAGCGGCGGTCTCAGCGAACAAGTGGAAAACTTCGAGAAGAGCTTGATCGCCGCCGAACTGGCGCGCTCTCACAGCTCGGTGCGCAGCCTCGCCGAAGCCCTTGGCATCCCACGCAAGACCTTGCACGACAAACTGCGCAAGCACGGACTGAACTTCGCCGACGGTGGCAGCAGCCACACCGACGAACCCGATTGAGCTACCGTCAAATCATCATCTTCAAACAAGAGATCCGTGCATGAGCCGCGACAGCCGTCATCTGGAATCAGTCCTCCATCGCGACATTCCCCTTACCCGGGACATGGGCCTCAAAGTGCTCGATTGGCACGACCAGCAACTGCGCCTGCACTTGCCGCTGGAGGCCAACGTCAATCATAAAAGCACCATGTTCGGCGGCAGCCTGTATTGCGGCGCCGTGCTGGCCGGTTGGGGCTGGCTGCATTTGCGTTTGCGTGAGGAAGGGGTTGAAGGCGGGCACATCGTGATTCAGGAAGGACAGATCAGCTATCCGCTGCCGGTGACCATGGACGCGACAGCGATTTGCCATGCGCCGAGTGCGGCGGTGTGGAAGAAGTTTTTGGCGATGTATAACCGATATGGGCGGGCGCGGTTGACACTGCATTCGCGGATCGTCAATACGGACAGTAATGACGATGCGGTGACGTTTACCGGGCAGTACGTACTCCACCGCTAAAGCAAAAGATCGCAGCCTCGTTTCACTCGACAGCTGCTACAGAGAAACGCGTCCCCCTGTAGCAGCTGTGTAGGAGCTGTCGAGTGAAACGAGGCTGCGATCTTTTGATCTTCAACCCCGAGCCAAAGCCAATAACTTTTCCCGCCACGCAGCCTTCGCCGGCAGCGCCAGGAAAAACTCATTCAACAACGACTCCCGCGCCGGATAACTAAACGGCGCACCGCTCAAATCCAGCACCTCACCACCAGCCCCTTCCAGCACGCCTTGTGCGGCCGCCGTGTCCCACTGCGAAGTCGGCGCCAACCGCGGATAACAATCCGCCGCCCCTTCCGCCAACAAACAGAACTTCAGCGAACTGCCGATATTGGCCAATTGCAGTTCACCCAAACTGTCACTCAACCCAGCCAGTAAACGCTCCTGCTCAGGACTGGAATGCCGACGACTGGCAACCACCGTAAACGCCTCACCTGCGGCTGGCACGTCGCGAACCTGAATCGGCGAAGGCGCCGCGTCTTTATCGCCACGCCACGCACCCAGACCCGCACCACCGACGTAGAAGCGCCCGTTGGTCGGAATCGACACCACGCCAAACACCACTCGCCCCTGCTCGATCAGCGCGATATTGACGGTAAATTCTTCGCTGCCGGAAATGAACTCCTTGGTCCCGTCCAGCGGGTCCACCAGCCACCAACGCTGCCACCCGGCGCGCACGCTCTGGGGAATGTTGGCGTCTTCTTCGGACAGCACCGGGATGCTCGGGTCCAGTGCCGTCAGCCCGGCCAGGATCACATGGTGAGCAGCCATGTCGGCGGCCGTTACCGGAGAATCATCGGATTTTGCAGTCACGGCGACGTTGGCACGCCAGAACGGCAGAATCGCTTCACCGGCTTTCAGCGCCAGTTCAACAACAGGCGCCATCAACGGATGGGGAAAAATCATGGCTGGAACACTCCACGCTGAGTCAGTAGATCACGGGCCAGATACAGTGCTGCCAATGCACGGCCCTCAGTGAATCGCGGGTTCTGGGCCAGGGCCGACAACTCACGCAAGTTGATTTTGTCCACGCCCATCGGCTCGGGCTCATCGCCTTCAAGGCTTTCTTCATACAGATCGGTGGCCAACACCACCTGGATCTTCTGGCTCATGTAACCGGGCGACAACGACAACTCAGTCAGATGCTCCAGTTGCCGCGCACCGTACCCGGCCTCTTCCTTGAGCTCCCGCTCGGCCGCCGCCAGCACGTCCTCGCCCGGCTCGATCAAGCCTTTGGGCAAGGACAGCTCATATTCATCCGTGCCGCCGCAATACTCTTCTACCAGCACCGCGTGGTCCGCATCCAGCATCGCCACAATCATCACCGCGCCATAACCGGCGCCCTTGCCGACCAGTCGCTCATACGTACGCTCCACGCCATTGGAAAAGCGCAACTTCAGCTCTTCGACGCAGAACAAACGGCTGGTGGCGACGATCTCGCGGGCGAGGATGGTGGGTTTCTGGCGCATGAGCGGCTCCTTGGCGATAGCGCGTTACTATACCCGGCCTATCCTGATTGTTTACGTCGGATATCTTTTTTACCGCTGGAGAAGTTTTTATGTCCCTGCTGCCCTGGCGCGACATCGACACCGTTCTGCTGGATATGGACGGCACTCTGCTGGACCTGCATTACGACAACCATTTCTGGATGGAACACCTGCCCCAGCGTTACGCCGAGTTGCACGGGGTGAGTCGGGCCATGGCCGAGATGGAATTGCAGCCGTTGTTCGAACGCAACGCCGGCCAGTTGCAGTGGTATTGCCTGGATTTCTGGAGCGCCGAGCTCAAACTGCCGGTGCGCGAACTGAAACTGGAAACCGCGCACCTGATCGCCTTGCGACCGGATGCGGACACCTTTCTGGCCGCCATCAAACAGGCCGGCAAGCGCGTGGTGCTGATCACCAATGCACACCGCGATTCGCTGTCATTGAAACTGGAAAGAATCGAACTGGCGCCGTACTTCGAGCGGTTGATCAGCTCGCATGATTACGGTTTCGCCAAGGAAAACCCGCAGTTCTGGGATGCCTTGCAGGCGGACATTGGGTTCGATCCGGCGCGCAGTCTGTTTATCGACGACACCTTGCCGATCCTGCGCAGCGCGCGGAATTTTGGTGTGGCGCATTTGTTGGCCGTGCGTCAGCCGGACAGCCGTAAAGGACCGAAGGACACGGCCGAATTTGCGGCGGTGGGGGATTATCGGGAGTTGATTGCCGGGCTTTGATCCCCTGTAGGAGCTGCCGCAGGCTGCGATCTTTTGATCTTGATCTTCGGCAGCTTAGAAACCGCCAAGATCAAAAGATCGCAGCCTTCGGCAGCTCCTACGGGCCTCACATTATTCGGGAATCCGCAACGACTGCCCCGGATAAATCTTGTTCACGTCCTTGAGCATCGGTTTGTTGGCCTCAAAGATTTTTTGATATTTGTTGGCATCGCCATACACGCGCAAGGAAATCGCGCTGAGGGTGTCGCCTTTCACGACCGTTACAAACTTCGCGGCCACAACCACCGGCCCGGTCACGGTGATCTGGTCATCCACACTACCGACACCGGCAATATTGCCCACCGCCAGCAGGATTTTTTCCTTCTCTTCCTGACTGCCGACTTCGCCGGTCACGATGACTTTGTCGCCATCCACCGTCGCCTGCACATTCGGGTTACCCAGGCCGACCTTGCTGATGTGTTCCTTCAACTGCTCGCTGGCATTGGCGTTGCCTGGCGTCAGCAGATCGATAAGTTTTTCGCCTGCTTCTTTCACAAAGCTAAAAATACTCATGGTGCGCTCTCCTTGGGTTTTGGGTTCCAGACGCAAAAGCCTAGACCAAGGCTGTCACTTGCGGTTCCAACCCGACCAATGACGCCGCTTCCCCCCAAGCGCTAGAATCCGCACCTTCCCGCGCCTTGGAGCGAAGATGGACATCAAGCAACTGAAATTCCTCATCGCCCTCGACGAGACCCGGCATTTCGGCCAGGCCGCTGCGCGTTGTCACATCACTCAGCCGACCCTGTCCATGCGCCTGCGCAGCCTCGAAGAAGAACTCGAGCTGCCGCTGGTCAATCGCGGTCAGCGCTTCGAAGGTTTCACCGCACCGGGTGAACGGGTGCTGGCGTGGGCGCGCACCGTGCTGGCGGCCTACGACGGTTTGCAGGCCGAGGCGGCTGCCTGTCGCGGCAATCTGGTCGGTACGTTGCGACTGGGCGTAGTGCCGCTGTCGAGCTTCGATCCACTGCCATTGATGCAACGCCTGCACGCCGAACACCCGAACCTGCGCTTCGAACTCTCGGCCCTGAGTTCTGAACAAATCCTGGAACAACTGGCAAACAATCGCCTGGACCTCGGCGTGTCGTACCTGGAGCGACTGGACGGCGAACGCTTCGATTCCCTGGCGTTCAGCGAAACCCGCATGGGCCTGCTCTACGATCAGCGCTTCTTCAGTTTCGGCGAGGCGCCGCTGAGTTGGGGATCACTGATTGAACTGCCGCTGGGCATGCTCACCAGCGGTATGCATTTTCGGCAGTCCATCGACCACAACTTCCACAGTCGCGGCCTCACCCCACAGCCGTTGCTGCAAACCGATGCCGTCCACCAATTGTTACAAGCAGTGCACGGCGGATTCTGCTGCGCCGTGATGCCGCTGGACGGTGGCCTGGAAAAACTCACCGATCATTTGCGCCTGCACCCCATCGAAAATGCTCAAACCCTCGCCCGGCTGGGGCTAATCATGCGTCGCAGCGCCCCGCGTTCGGCGCTCGCGGAAGCCTGTTTCGCGATTCTTCAGCAATCGCTGCCGAGCTCTTGATCGACGCCATCTATCGGCAGATCAGTATTAGCGATTAGACGCGACAAGTTGACACGCCTAGGCTTAAAGCAGCCTAAACCGTCGGTGATACCTCATGAACGCCAAGCGCCCTGCCTGCGCGGCGCCAGCCCTCGAAACGCCAGCGCCCGCCGCAAGCCAGACTTACAGTTACTGCGACCTTCAAGACACTGAATCAGCCAGCACCGCGCTGGCCGAAGAAGTCGCGTTGGCGATCGCTTATAACGGCATCAGTCAGGCGGTCATGTTGGTGACGCCGACGGACCTTGAAGACTTCATCGTCGGTTTCAGTCTCGGCAGCGGCATCATCGAAGACGCCTGCGATATCTACGACCTGCAACTCAGCGGCTCGGGTTCAGCGCAATACGCGCAAGTGACCATCGCCAACCGCGCCTTCTGGAACCTCAAGCAACAGCGTCGGCAAATGGCTGGCACCAGCGGTTGCGGGCTCTGCGGTGTGGAAGCGGTGGAACAGGCATTGCCAGACCTCAAGGTGTTGCCCGGCGCACCCTTGCCGCCCGCCGAATGGCTCGATGGTTTGCGTCAGCGCATCGGTGCGTTCCAGCCTCTTGGCCAGTACTCCGGCGCAGTGCACGCCGCCGTGTTTATGAACAGTCAGGGACAATTGCTGCTGGGCCGTGAAGACATCGGCCGACACAACGCCCTTGATAAGCTGATTGGCGGACTGATCCGTCAGAAGATCCCGACCACCGGCGGGCTGGTGATTGTCACCAGCCGTTGCAGTCTCGAATTGATCCAGAAAGTGTTGCGCGCAGGTATCCAGACCCTGGTCAGCCTGTCGTCGCCCACGGGCCTTGCCGTGCAATGGGCCCGTCGCCACAACCTCAATCTCATCCACCTGCCGCAGAAAAGTGCGCCGCGGGTCTACAGCCCCGCGACGGAGAACCAAGCGTGAGTCAACATCGTCAAGCCGATCAGAAACCCGTCCCCCGCTACAAGCCCTATAAAGGCCCGGCCGGTGGCTGGGGCGCGCTGGCCAGCGTTGCCCGTGCTTGGCTGACCAGCGACAACGCGCTGAAAAACTTGCGCATGATGCTCAAGACCAACAAGAACGGCGGGTTCGACTGCCCCGGCTGCGCCTGGGGCGATTCCAATGAGGCCGGCATGGTGGCGTTCTGCGAGAACGGCGCCAAAGCAGTGAACTGGGAAGCGACCAAGCGCCGTGTCGATGGTGCGTTTTTCGCCAAGCACAGCGTCAGTTCGTTGCTGGAACAAAGTGACTATTGGCTGGAATATCAGGGTCGCCTGACCGAGCCATTAAGCTATGACGCCGAAACCGATCGCTACAAGCCGATCAGCTGGGACGCTGCGTTCTCCTTGATCGCCAAACATTTGCAGGGCCTGTCGAGCCCGGATCAGGCCGAGTTCTACACCTCGGGTCGCGCCAGCAACGAAGCGGCGTACCTGTATCAATTGTTCGTGCGTGCCTACGGCACCAATAACTTCCCCGATTGCTCGAACATGTGCCACGAGGCCAGCGGTGTGGCCATGGCGCAAAGTGTCGGCGTCGGCAAAGGCACCGTCACCTTCGACGACTTCGAACACGCCGACGCGATTTTTGTCTGGGGTCAGAACCCTGGCACCAACCACCCACGGATGCTCGAACCGCTGCGCGAAGCAGTGAAACGCGGCGCTCAGGTGGTGTGCATCAACCCTTTGAAGGAGCGCGGCCTGGAACGCTTCCAGCACCCGCAACACCCGATCGAAATGCTCACCAACGGCGACAAGCCGACCAACACCGCGTACTTCCGTCCGGCATTGGGCGGCGACATGGCGATCATGCGCGGCATGGCCAAGTTCCTGCTGCAGTGGGAGCGTGACGCACAGAAGGCGGGTGAGCCTGCCGTATTCGACCACGACTTCCTCAATGAACACAGTGTCAACGTGCTGGAATACCTGGGCATCGTCGACGACACCTCGTGGGAGCAGATCGTCGAACAATCCGGACTGACGCTGGTTGAAATCGAGCAAGCGGCGCGGATGTACGCCAAAGGCAAGAACGTGATCATGTGCTGGGCGATGGGCATCACCCAGCATCGCCATTCGGTGGCGACCATCCAGGAAATCGCCAACCTGATGTTGCTGCGCGGCAACATCGGCCGGCCCGGTGCCGGTCTGTGCCCGGTGCGCGGCCACAGTAACGTGCAGGGCGACCGGACCATGGGCATCAACGAACGTCCGCCGGTGGCGTTCCTCGATTCCCTGGAGCGTCGCTTCAAGTTCAAGGTGCCACGTGAAAACGGTCACAACGTAATCGAGGCGATCCATGCCATGGCCGACGGCCGCGCGAAAGTCTTTATCGGCCTGGGCGGCAACTTCGCCCAAGCCACGCCGGACAGCTCACGGACCTTCCAGGCCCTGAGCAACTGCGACCTGACCGTGCAAATCAGCACCAAGCTCAACCGCAGCCATTTGGCGCACGGTAAAGACGCGTTGATCCTGCCGTGCCTGGGCCGCACCGACATCGACATCCAGACCGAAGGCCCGCAAGCGGTGACCGTCGAAGACTCGTTCAGCATGGTTCACGCCTCCAACGGCCAGTTGCAGCCGCTGTCGAACCAGATGCGCTCTGAGCCATCGATCATTGCCGGCATTGCCGCCGCGACCCTGGGCAGCAAACCGGTGGACTGGAACTGGCTGGTGGCCGATTACCGGCGCATCCGCGACCTGATCGCCGACACCATTGCGGGTTTCAAGGACTTCAACGAGAAGATCCAGAACCCGGGCGGGTTCTACCTCGGCAACAGCGCCGGTGCGCGCCGCTGGAATACCGCGTCGGGGCGCGCCAATTTCCGTGCGAACATCCTGCCCAAAGATCTGGTGCACGAACGCACTCGCGCCACTGGCGTGTTGCCGGACCTGATCATGCAGTCGATGCGCTCTCACGATCAGTACAACACCACGATTTATGGGCTTGATGACCGCTATCGCGGCGTGAAAGGTCAGCGTGATGTGTTGTTCGTCAACGAAGCCGACATTATTCGCCTGGGGTTCAAGCCGGGGCAGAAGGCTGACATCGTTTCGATCTGGGATGATGGCCGTGAGCGTCGGGTGAAGGGCTTTACGCTGCTGGCGTTTGATATCCCTGCCGGGCAAGCGGCGGCTTACTATCCGGAAGTCAATCCGCTGGTGCCGCTGGAGAGCATCGGGGATGGCAGCCATACGCCGACGTCGAAGTTTGTGGCGATCCGGTTGGAAGCGGCGAGTGAGACCCAGCTCATCATGGCCAAGTCGGCTTAATCAAGATCGTTCCCACGCTCTGCGTGGGAATGCCTCAATGGACGCTCGGCGTCCGCTTTGGGACGCAGAGCGTCCCGGGCTGCATTCCCACGCAGAGCGTGGGAACGATCACTGAGAATACACTTTCCAAACGCCCACAAAAAAGGCCGTTTTGCATGAAAACGGCCTATCCGAAGTAGCTAAAGACCGGCGAAAAACGCTTAAGTTCCAGCTAAAAAACAGTAACTTATAGAAATGTGCTCAAGTCGTGTTACTCGTCGGATTTCGATTGTCACAACCATGACACAGCCTCAGGATCGCGCCGTCATCCCCTTGAGGTTCCTCTAATGAAGTTCTCCTCGATTCTCTTGTTGTCCCTTGGCCTGGTCAGTGGCTTCGCTTCTGCTGGCGGCACCACCGAAGCTGGTGTGGGCGGCGCATTGGGCGGGGTTCTGGGCTCGGTCGTCGGTCAGTCACTAGGCGGCAGTACAGGTTCCACCATCGGCGCGGCCCTGGGCGGCGCGGGTGGTAGCGCCGTCGGCGCCGACAAACACAGCCGTGGCCAAGCCGCCATCGGCGGTGCGTTGGGCGCAGCAGGCGGTAACGTGGTCGGCCGCAGCATGGGCGGCACCACCGGCAGCCTGATCGGCTCCGCAGCAGGCGGCGGCGCCGGTGGCGCGCTGGGTAACTACATGGGCAACTCGAGCAACGACGACGATGATCGCCGTTCCTATCGTGGTGGCGATGACGATCGTCGCTACTACCGTGGAGGCCGCCATGATCGCGGCCACCATTACGGGCATCGCAAGCATCACAATCGCTATCGCGACTGAGGCTTGAATCGCCTCGCTTGCCGATGCATCAAAAAATCGCAGCCCAAGGGCTGCGATTTTTTTGCCCGTCAAACCACCAACCGCTGCAGCGCCCCACGCAACCCGGCAGGAATCGCCACCGGCTGATTAGAGGCCCGATCCACAAACACATGCACAAAGCGCCCCGCCGCGCAGGCTTCGTCTTCCCCGGCCTTGAACACTGCCAGCTCGTATTGCACCGAACTGTTGCCCAACTTGCCCACCCGCAAACCGATTTCTATCCGGTCAGGGAAGGCAATGGAAGCGAAGTAATCGCAGGACGAACTCACCACAAAGCCCACCACTTCACCGTCATGGATATCCAGACCGCCGACTTCGATCAGGTAGGTGTTCACTGCCGTGTCGAAGAAGCTGTAGTAGGTGACGTTATTGACGTGACCGTAGGCGTCGTTGTCGTGCCAGCGAGTGGTGATGGGTTGGAAGTGAGGGTAGTCGGTGCGTTGATTCATGGGTCTCGCCTTGAGGATCGTTCGAACAGGTGAAGTCTACCGATCCGCAAACCCTTTACCCACCGCCGCCAGCTCCCCAATTAACCGCGCTGGCTTCCACTGATCACCCTGCTTCGTCTCAAGCGCCAGCAACCGCTGGTGAATATCCGCCAGCCCTTGCAGGTCCGCCCAAGCCATCGGCCCGCCCTTGTCCGCCGGGAAGCCGTAGCCATTGAGGTACACCAGATCGATGTCGTGCGCCGATTCGGCAATCCCTTCCTGAAGAATCTTCGCGCCCTCATTGACCAGTGCCAGCAAACAGCGCTCCAGAATCTCCTCAGACCCGATCTCGCGACGCTGGAAGCCCAACCCTTCGCTAACCTTCAACACCAGCGCATCGACTTCAACATCGTGCTCAGCCTGGCGACTGCCCGGCTCATAGTGGTAATAGCCATTGCCACTCTTCTGGCCGAAACGACCCAATTCGCACAGACGATTGTCCACCTGAACCTCAGGCGCATCTTGCCCTATGCCGGCCAACTGCCGAGCGCGCCACTCCAGATCGATGCCGACCACGTCGTACATGCGGAACGGCCCCATGGCAAAGCCAAAACCTTGCAGTGCCGCATCGACCTGATAGGGATAAGCGCCTTCGAGCAACATCTTGCGCGCTTCGAGCACATACGGATGCAGCATGCGGTTGCCGATGAAACCATGGCAGTTGCCCGACACCACGCTGACTTTGTCCATACGCTTGCCCAGCGCCAGGGCGGCCTCAAGCGCGGCCGGTGAAGTCTGCGCACCACGAACGATTTCCAGCAGTTTCATGATGTGCGCCGGGCTGAAGAAGTGCAGGCCCAGGACCTGTTGCGGACGGCGAGTAGCCACAGCGATAGCATCGATATCCAGCGCCGAGGTATTGCTGGCCAAAATCGCTTCAGGTTTGAGCAGACCGTCCAGTTCACCGAAGATTTTCTGCTTGAGTTCGAGGTTTTCGTACACCGCTTCGATGACCAGATCGACATCGCAGATCGCCGCGTAGTCAGCAGCTGCCGTTACCCGTGCTATGCGAGCGTCCGCTTCGGCCTGATCGATCCGTCCCTGACGCACGTTGTGGGCGTAGGTGTCCGCCACGGTAGCCAGCGCCTGCTCAAGCATCTGTGGATTGTTATCGACCCACCGCACCGGGACGCCGGCGTTGGCCAGGCACATGACAATGCCACGGCCCATGGTGCCCGCGCCAATGACGGCGGCGCGCTGAATATTGAACGGTGTCTGGCTCATAGTTGTTCTCTTGTTGGCGATCCAAAGACAGCCTTCACCATAGTCAGCCACCGCGCATTTTTGAAATTTATTCCTGTGATGAGCAACATTCAGCGGATGGATCTACACCGGTAAATGCACCTCGGCCCACGTCCGGACGTCGGCATACGGATAATCCTCCAGCGCCGCAAACCCGGAAATCGACCGCGCCTTGAGCTTGGTGAACAGCGGCACGCCGATCCCGCACAAAAACCGCGTCACGCGTTCCGCCGACGGAACGTTGCCAGTGTGCTGCTCGTGCCTGTGGATAAAATCACCGCACAACGCCTCGAAGTTTTTATCCACAAGCACCGGTAGTTCTGGTGGCGTCGGCAACCGCGCCACATCCCCGTGACATACCGAACAATGCCCGCACTGCTGCGGCGCATTTTCATCGCCGAAGTACTCGGCCAGGCGATAACCCAGGCAATGGTCCGTGGCGAACAGATCCAGCATGGCGTGAATCCGCGCGATCTCGGTTTGTTCATGGCGGGTGAAGTAGGCGTGCAACTCTTCGCTCAGGGCTTGGGCATCAAAGTCGGTTTGCAACAGGCTGTAGACCTCGGTCATCTGCTTGCTTTCGAGTTCGACCCAGCCCTTTTCCTGAAAATAATCCAGCGCCTTCACCACGCGATTACGCTCGGCCTGATGCTGCTCATACAGCGCATCGAAATTCACCGTGGCCCAGGTCCGTGCGCGGTTCGAGGTCTGGATGATCGCCGCGACGAAGTCCTTGCGCTCACCCTCGAAGCGGGCCAGCAAGACCTCGGGCTCCTGCAAGTACTTGAAGCGATATTCGGCGTAATAGGCGTAACGCGGCGCAATGATTCCGCGCAGTTCCAACTGCACCAGCAAGGTCTTGAGCGGCAATTGGCGGATGTTGCTCTGATCGGCCAGTGGCCCCAACAGAAACTCCCATTGCCCCTCGGGCGCGGCAGCTTGCAACTCATCGAGCACAAAGCGGATGCCGTCCAGCTCAGGCGTATCGCCGTAGACGAAGTTTTCCAGCACGTTGAGGCTGTCGCGGTTGGCCAATGCCAGGCAGTCGGATGGCTGCCCGTCACGCCCGGCGCGGCCGATTTCCTGGCTGTAGTTCTCGATGGATTTGGGCAGGTCGAAATGCACCACGTTGCGGATGTCGCTCTTGTCGATGCCCATGCCGAACGCGATGGTGGCGACGATGCAATTGGACTGCCCGCCCATGAACCGGCGCTGGATTGCTTCGCGTTGTTCGTGGGGCAGACCGGCGTGATAGGCCTCCGCCTGAATACCGTTGCGGGCCAGATGTTCGGCGATATGCTCGGCGGTTTTCTGCAGGGTGACGTAGACGATGCTCGGCTGGTCGGGACGCTGGCTCATCCATTCGACAAGGCGTCGGCGTTTGTCCTGACCGCGCACCGGCTCGACCAGCAAGTTGAGGTTCGGCCGATAGAAACCAGTGGTTACTACGTCTTCGGGGGCAATGGCGAACTTGGCCTCCATGTCGGCGATCACTTTGGGTGTCGCGGTGGCGGTCAGCAGCAGCGCCTGAGGGATGTTGAACTGGCGCTGATAGTCGGGGAGCTTGAGGTAGTCGGGGCGGAAGTTGTGGCCCCACTCCGAGATGCAGTGCGCCTCGTCCACCACCAGCAACGAGATCGGCACCTGCTGCAAGAAATTGCGGAAACGCTCGTTCTTCAGGCGCTCCACGGAGATCATCAAAATCTTCAGCTCGCCAGACTTGGCCCGGGCCATTACGTCGCTGGCGTCATCGCGGCTCTGGGCCGAATCGATACTGCCCGCCGCAATGCCGTGGCGCTGCAAAAACGCCAGTTGATCCTGCATCAACGCCAGCAGTGGCGAGACCACCAGCGTCAGGTGCGGCAGCAGCAAGGCTGGCAATTGATAACACAGGGACTTGCCCGAGCCGGTAGGGAAAATCGCCGCCGCCGAACGCCCGGCCAACACCGCGCTGACCGCCGCTTCCTGGCCGGGCCGAAACTGTGGATAACCGAAAACCTGTTCCAGGGTGTTGTGCATAAGCTGTCACTCCGTTGACCGCTGCGAAGCCCAAAGCCTAGCCGGCAAACGCAGCGAGTCGAGAAAAGGTCGGGGACCAAAACGATACGGGATGATACAGCTTCGAACGATCGCCAGCAGACGATGAGGCTACGGCACCAACACCGCCACGCGCAGTTGCTCATTAAGCGCCTGCTCATGGAACACCTGGCTCTTGCTCGCCCAAATGGCATGGGCCGGGCTGATTTCGCCGGTGAACGCCGACGCCAACTGACGTAAATCAGCGACGCTTCGTACGCGGGGGCAGAAGGGTTCACCGTCGCAGTTCTGGCTGGCGCTGCGGTAGGTGGTCAGCAGCCGGTCCCACAGCCCGTCACGCACCTGCCTGACCGACTTGAGCTTCACATCCTGCACGCCCAGTCGTTGTTTCAGGCTCTGTTCGTCCAGCGCTTCGCTGGCCAGCAATGCCTTGCCGAACATCAGCACTTCAGCACGGAAAGCAGTGTCCATGTTCGCCTGACTGGTCAGCGCATCCGGCCAACCGGTGCGGTCCATATTGGCCAGGACCATCGAGTTTCCTGCATCAGCAGCATCTGCTGCGCGACAAACCCCGGCCCACAGCAACAAAATCGAGGCCATACGTAGCCATTGCATACTTAATTCCCTTTAAGCGTTGGACGGACGTTTCGAAACGTCCTACTGATTCTGGCGCGCACCATACAGAGGTTTGCTGCGTTGCGCCTGACAAACCCGTAGGAAATTTGCCGTCTAAGGGTTTAGGCGTAAAAAACCTCGGGAACGCGTAGGTTCGGTCCGAAAAGGCAGGTAAACCCCCTACAAACCCTGTCCATTGCGGCCGTATTGCCGCACTGCGTCGCCACCTTCATAGTTTGCGGCGCGGCTGAAAACAGGGTGTCGACCTGCCGGCGAGACTGCCCGACTTCCTACAGGAATGACCTAAATGCAAGACCGCTATCGTCCACTCAAAACCAGCTACAGCGAAACACCCGTTCTGGTCATCGACACCGCCGCCAGCACGGCTGCCGTCCTCGATGCAGCGCACCAACGCCTGCGCGCAGCCAGCGATTTGCTCGAAACACTTTATTGTCTGTGCTTCAAACAGGCCGATGTTAAAGACATCCCTCATATAGTGAATGCGCTTTATTTATTAACGCAGGATGGTTGCGAGCTCCTGGAAGTTGCCAAACAAAAAATAGAATACTAAAACCTTAAACACGCACTACAAACTCCGCAACAACTAACAACTTCACTATTTAAATAACCAACACTAGTCTGCAAGCTCTTAAATCAAACAAGAGCACTACAATGACTACATTAACTATTTTCTTTTGCGGCACCGGCTCGACCAAATTCGACAGCCTGAACCCAACTTACTGGAATGGCGAACTGGTTTCGACACTGGCCTCCCATCATGCCGGCCGGGAGTTCGCCGAATGGATCGTGATCGATGGTCCGGGCACCAGCAACCTGCAAGCTGATGAGCTGTTTACCCAATCCAAGGACTACGGCCTCAGCGGAACGTTGTTCGGCAAGGGCTGGGAAGAAAACGTAAAGCACGCCATCAACATCATCAAAGGCCAGTGTGACTGGCAGCGCGAAAAACTGACCGAGACTGAATACAACCGCCTCAAGGCTGCCGGTATTCCCATCGAAGACGTGATCGTCGAAGGCTCCTGGCTGTGGCGTAAATATAACTACGGCGACCGCAGTGTGACCCAGCAGAAGTTGCAAGAACAAATCATTAAAACGTTTCGCAAGGACGGCATTACTCCAACCAAGGTTAACTTGGTAGGCTGGAGCCGCGGCGGAATCAGTTGCCATATGCTGGCCAATGCCATGTTCAAGGACAGCGCACTGAAGAACATCCCGGTCAATATCTTTGCGATTGATCCGGTACCGGGCATCGGTAACTTTCAGGAAGACAAAGTAAAACTGAATGCCAACGTAAAAGAATACGTCGGCTTCTACGCCCGGGACGAGCGCTCCAAAGGCTTCAGCTGTGTCATCCCGCAAACCGCCACCGGCACCCGAACCCACATTTATCCCATGCCCGGCCGCCATGGCACGCTGGTTGGCAACGCCGCAGCGGATGGTGTCAGCGGCCCTAAAGCGCTGGCCGAACCCGGCCTGATCGTCCGCCACTTTGCCGAAGTGTGCCTGAAGCGCTGGGGCGTGCCGCTGAACAAAGCCCTCAACCTGACCCCGGCCGACCTGCAGAACCACCACAACACCATGGTCAGCACCGCCGCGAAATACAAAGCGATGGAAAAGTGCTCATACACCTACTTCACCGAGCTGGACCAGGGCGAGCGCTACGTTTCGCTGGGCAGTAATGGGGTCAAGTTCTCGGCAGTGAAAGGCACGATCTATGCGCCGGCGACCGGGCTCACTACTGGCCTGCTGGATGTTGCTTCGTATCAGCATATTCGTTGAGGTGGTGGGGCGCGGGATGATGGAAAGCGCGATAAAATTCGTCGCGAAAATTCCTATAGAAAGGGCCTAGCCGAGGTTCGGCCCGATCCTACAAGCGGGGACTCTTTGTCGCCTATCGCTGCCCGGCTGCTCACACCTATAGTCGGGCTGTCGCTGCTAATTCAGCGACTCGGGCTTGGTCACCCGAATAGCTCATATCTACGCGTCCGTTGTATGCTGCCGGCACTTCAAGTGCCTGCACGCTATATGGTGGCTGTGTTTGGGACGCCCTCGGGCGTGCCGGGATGTGAGCCTCATCGGTTGACCAACCCGAACACAGTCCGCCTCCCATCGCTTGGTCACGATGGCGCGGGTTATTGCTGATGCATTTGAGGCTACAAACAATGAAAACGTTGAACCCATTCCCCGATCGCTACCGCCCACTCCAAACAAACCTCACTGATTCCCCGCCCCTGATCATCGACACAGAGGCCAACCCTCAGGACATCCTCGAAGCCGCCCTCCAGCGCATCCGAGCCTCCAGCGACCTACTCAAAACCCTACATTGCCAATGCTTCAAAAACGGTGACGTGGAAGACATCCCGCATATCACCCACGCCCTCTACCTGCTGACTCAGGACGGTTGCGACCTACTGAAAGTCGCCCAACAACGCATGATGGGCTGGAAAGCACCAACCTGACGCCGAGCGAAGATCGTTCCGACGCTCTGCGTGGGAACGATCAAACACCAGTTACGACTGAACAGATGAAAGTCCATTCAGCCGGACCAGCATTGCCAAAAAGTAAGCCAGTGGCGTACATTAACGATGATTTTCATTGAAACCCCGATTTTCACCCGTCGAGCCAAAGAGCTAATGGATGACGATGCCTATATCGCCTTGCAGAAGGTACTGGTGTTGAACCCTTCGGCTGGCGACGTAATCGAAGGGACAGGCGGGATTCGCAAAATGCGAGTCGCGGCGAAAGGGCACGGAAAACGAGGCGGAGCCCGAGTGATTTACTATCATTTCATCTCGGCGTCGCAGATCGCTTTGTTGATGATCTACCCTAAAAATGAACAACAAGACCTGACCGCCGATGAACGCAAAGCGTTGAAAGCCGTCATCGAACACTGGAGATAACCATGAGCAAGTTTTTTGATGAGCTGATGGAAAGCGTGCAACAGATGGACGAGATCGTACAGGGTGAGCGTCGGCCTTCCCGCGAATTCCATGTTGATGCGTTGCAAGTCAAAGAAATTCGTAAGGCTACCGGTCTGACTCAGGCCAAGTTCGCAGCCTTGATAGACGTCCAACTGGGCACTCTTCGCAACTGGGAACAGGGTCGCCGCGAACCGACAGGGCCGGCCAAAGCCCTGCTGAAAGCCATCCATAATGACCCTGTCCATGTGCTGAATGCATTAGCTGGTTGAACAGCGCAACACAGACCACCTCCCCCGCGCTTAGTCCTGGAACGTGGGAGCGTTCAAAAATATTGACTCTTTATAAAAACGTTTTTCCGACTGTCCACACTCCATAAAACGTGGACAGTCGCCAAGTGCATCAAAGCTGAAAGTCAAGACAGCAGACCCACGGCAATAGGCGAACACTCGTACCCGAGACAGCCACGATGAGCGAATCTACGTTCCAACGTAAACAGGATTACTACGAAAAGGTCCGCCGCTTAAATTACCTGGCCAGCCTGTATCTCGCCGGTTTCGACACATCACCGGCAGACCTCAACAAACCACTTCCTACGCGAGACGAAGTGCTCGCCAAATACCAACAAGACAAACCACCGCAATTCTCTCCCGTCCTTCCCCACAAGCCTGACGACCAATAAGATCCATCCAAGCCCAACCGGACACCCCGTAATGAACCTCGCCCCCAACTTCCCCGACAACCAAACCATGCACCTGCTCATGCAGCTGCTGCACGAAGAGCTCGGTCTGCCTGAACGCAAAACCATCAGCCTCACCACTTCGATTAACTTCGACCTGGGTTGCGATGGTGCTGATGCGCGAAACCTGATGGAAGCCTTGGAAGAACAGTTCGCCATCGACTTCATCGACTACGACGCTTATCGCTACTTCCAACCGGAAGGGTTTGATGTGTTTCTCAAGCACAGAGCCAAAGGTCGTGGCGACAAAGCCCCATTGACTATCGGAATGATTTACCAAGCGATCAAGTTGCAACGGTGGGATACACAGGAATTGGAAGGCATCTAGCCGAATGTGTAAGTGCCATTATTCTGGTCGTTTAGCGCCTTTTCAGCTGGAATAATGGCAGTTACGGTTTCCCTGGCAGCCTGAATAGCGCCCACAAAAAAAGCCGCCCCTTGAGGCGGCTTTCTCATTACATCAAACCAAACCTTACAACTTCGGCCCAGCAGCCTTGATTGCGTCGCTCACTTCAAACTTCTTGAAGTTCTCAACAAACAACCCAGCCAGTGCTTTAGCGGATTCATCGTAAGCAGCCTTGTCAGCCCAAGTGTTACGTGGGTTCAACAGGCCAGTTTCAACGCCCGGTACGGCCAGCGGCACGTCGAGGTTGATGGTGTCGAGGTGTTCGGTTTCAGCACCGATCAACGCGCCGCTCTGGATCGCGGCGATCACGCCGCGAGTGGTCGGGATGTTGAAGCGTTTGCCGACGCCGTAGCCGCCGCCGGTCCAGCCGGTGTTGACCAGGTAGACCTTGGAGCCGAAGCCGCGGATGCGCTTGATCAGCAGTTCTGCGTATTCGCCAGCCGGACGCGGGAAGAACGGTGCGCCGAAGCAGGTGGAGAACGTCGACTTGATGCCGCTGCCGGAACCCATTTCGGTCGAGCCCACCAGTGCGGTGTAGCCGGACAGGAAGTGGTAGGCCGCTTGTTCTTCGCTGAGGATCGACACCGGTGGCAGCACGCCGGTCAGGTCGCAGGTCAGGAAGATCACAGCGTTTGGCTCGCCGCCGAGGTTTTTCTCGGAACGCTTGGCGACGTGCTCCAGCGGGTAGGCGGCGCGGCTGTTCTGGGTCAGGCTGACATCAGCGTAATCGGCGTGCTTGGCGTCATCGATAACGACGTTTTCCAGGACTGCACCGTGCTTGATGGCTTTCCAGATGACCGGCTCGTTCTTCTCGGACAGGTCGATGCACTTGGCGTAGCAGCCGCCTTCGATGTTGAAGACAACGCCTTCGCCCCAGCCGTGCTCGTCGTCACCGATCAGGTAACGGCTTTCATCGGCGGACAGGGTGGTCTTGCCGGTGCCGGACAGACCGAAGAACAGGGTCACGTCGCCCGCTTCGCCGATGTTGGCGGCGCAGTGCATTGGCAGCACGTCGGCAGCCGGCAGCAGGAAGTTCTGCACAGAGAACATGGCTTTCTTCATTTCACCGGCGTAACGCATGCCGGCGATCAGCACTTTCTTCTGAGCGAAGTTGAGGATCACGCAACCGTCGGAGTTGGTGCCGTCACGCTCTGGCACGCACTCGAAGTTGGCAACGTTGAGCACTTGCCACTCATCACGGCCAGCCGGGTTGTACTTTTCCGGGTTGATGAACAGGCAACGGCCGAACAGGTTCTGCCAGGCAGTCTGGGTGGTCATCTTCACGGCCAGGTAGTGGTCTTCAGACGCACCTACATGCACGTGGGAAACGAAATGTTCTTGCGCGTTGTTGAACGCTTCAACGCGGTCCCACAGGGCATCGAACTTGTCGGCCGGGAACTTGCGGTTGATCGGGCCCCAGGCGATGGAAGCCGAAGTGGACGGCTCTTCAACGATGAAACGATCGACTGGCGAGCGGCCGGTACGGTGACCGGTGCGAACTACCAGCGCGCCGGTATCGGCAAGCTCGCCCTCACCGCGACTCAGAGCTTCTTTTACCAGATCATCAACACTCAGATCGGTGTACACGGCGTTATTGGCTTGCGTCATGAGATTCCCCGTCGGCCAGTGGCCGAGTGTGCTCCAAACGTTTTGTAGTAGAAAGTCGTGCACTACTACCGCGACAAAAAGTGGGCCGGATTATGCCAGAAAAGCCCAAAAATAGTAGGGCCCTCCCGTCGTAACGGCGTTATTCCGGCACAAACCAGTGAATTTACCTGCGCTGAACCGTTTTAGTGACGGGTATCTGACGGCGTATCGACACCCGCTCCAGCGAACAATTGAGCGATATCGGCAGCGTCGAACAGGTAGCGTTCGTTGCAAAACTGGCAATCAATCTCAATGTTGCCGCCGTGTTCGATCACGAGCGACTGAGCATCTTCCAGACCCAAACTGACCAGCGCATTGGCAGAACGTTCGCGCGAGCAGCTGCAACGGAAGCGCAGTTTCTGCACATCGAACAGACGAACCTGCTCTTCGTGGTAGAGACGATGGAGGATGGTTTCGTTGTCCAGGCTCAGCAATTCATCGGCGGTCAGGGTGCTGCCCAGCGCGGTGATGTGCTGCCAGCTGGCGGCGCGTTCTTCTTCGTCTTTCAATCGATCAGCAGGCAGTTGCTGCAGCAACAGGCCACGGGCGCGACGGCCATCGGCGTACAACCAGAAACGCGTGCCGACTTGTTGGGACATCACGAAGTAATTAGTGAAGCACTCCGACAGGGTTTCGCCATCGAGGTCGACGATGCCCTGGTAACGCTGGCCGTGAGTCGGGTCGACGGTCAGCGCCAATACGCCATTGGGCATCAGGTCGGCGAGGGTCGCATCCGGCGCGATCTGGTCGGCTTCGTATCGGGCCAGGCCACGGATTTCGCGCTCGCTGGAGCACTCGATCATCAGCAGCGGGATCGGGCCTTCGGAACGGGCCTGGAGAATCAGCAAGCCATCGAACTTCAAGGTGCCGACCAACAACGACGCCGCCGCCATCAGCTCGCCGAGCAGTTGCGCGACCGGCTCCGGGTACGGGTGTTTAGCGAGGACTTCGGCGTAGCTACGCTCCAACGCAACCAGCTCGCCGCGGGTGTCGCTGTCATCGAAGATGAAGCGTTGGGTGTAGTCGGTATCCGGTAGATCGGTCATAGGTCTGGGTATCTGAAGTAATGACAAAATGATTTCAAACAGTGAGGAATTGCGCCTCTGCGGCACCCTTTGGGTGCGCAATGTTCAGCCGTGAGCGGCATTTTATGAACAATCCGGGTTTGTTCCAAGCAAGGTGGAACCTCCGCCGGTTGGCTTTATGCAATTTCTTACCTCTGGCGCTGCTGGCCTTCTGGTTATGGCCTACGGGTCAGAGGCTGTGCGTGATTTTCGACGAGTGGCACTTTCACCCATCCAACGCGCTGCTCGCGATTAACCCGATATGGCTACACGTTTGGGCAATTGCAAGTCTGCGTCCCTTTGCTACGGGCGGCGATCCGACGAAGGCTGCTTCACAGGCAACACAGAAGTAACTGACTTAATCGTCGCTACTGCTTCCACGAAACTTGAACAAATCCCGACGCTGCTTCTTGCTCGGCTTGCCATCAGTGCTCACGCCCAACGCACCGGCCTTTCGCATGGCCGCAGCCGCTTCGCGCTTGGCGATGCTGGCGTCGGTCTCGGCGTAAAGCGCCTGAGCCTCTGGTGCGCCACGGCGTACAATCGACAGCGCCTGAACCACCACCGTGCGCTCCTCGAACCCTGCGCGAATCTGAAACTCGTCGCCGATCCTCGGCTCCTTGCCCGGTTTGCAGCGCTCGCCCCGACAATGCACCTTGCCGCTTTCAATAGCCGCCTTGGCCAAGGCACGTGTTTTATAAAAACGCGCGGCCCACAACCATTTATCGAGACGGACTTTGTCGTCCTCTTCGCTTTTTTGTGCCATGGAATTTCCTCATTCTGAAATATTGCTGAACTGTACTACCGTTTCTGTCGTGCCATGAATTACCCCGGCTCGGATTACAATGCACACGTTCCAGTGCCTCCCTTGAGGGCTGGAAATCCGGGCCGTAGATATCTGTCGCCTTTTACCCATTATTCTGCGTGAATACCGCGAATTCGGCCGCGTGCGGCCTGAGCGGTTTCTACCGGTTGAGCACCTTTGAAGACATTTGACCATTTGACCGTTGTCGGTCTGCGCGAGTGGGTGGCGCTTCCGGATTTGGGAGTCGCGGGCCTGCGCGCAAAAATCGACACCGGCGCCAGCACCTCCAGCCTGCATGCCACCGATATCGAACCGTTCGAGCGCGACGGGGAACAGTGGGTGCGCTTTACTGCTCACTTGGGCACGGTTGTGCAACTGCGTCACCGGCGCTGCGAAGCTCCGCTGGTGACGATGAAAACCATTAAAAGCTCCAACGGCCACGCGCAGATGCGTTACGTGGTCAGCACCACCCTGGCCCTCGGTGATCGGGTCTGGCGGGTCGAGTTCACCCTCGCCTGCCGCAAGTCCATGCGTTATCGCCTGTTACTCGGTTCCAAAGCCTTGATCGACGGCCAGTTGGTGGTCAATCCGGGCATTAAGTACGTACAAGACAAGCCGGTGTTCCCGGTATCTACCTCCTCCACAGGTGTTGCATGAAGATCGCTGTGCTGTCGCGGAACCCGCGTCTGTATTCCACTCGTCGTCTGGTCGAAGCCGGTACCGAGCGTGGCCATGAAATGGTGGTGATCGACACCCTGCGCGCCTACATGAACATCGCCAGCCACAAGCCGCAGATCCACTACCGCGGCAAGCCGCTGGAGGGTTTCGATGCGGTGATCCCGCGGATTGGTGCGTCGGTGACGTTTTATGGCTGCGCGGTGTTGCGTCAGTTCGAAATGATGGGCGTTTTTCCACTCAATGAATCGGTGGCCATCGCCCGCTCGAGGGACAAACTACGCTCGTTGCAATTGCTGTCGCGCCGAGGAATCGGTTTGCCGGTCACCGGTTTTGCGCACTCCCCGGATGACATTCCCGACTTGATCGAGATGGTCAACGGTGCGCCGCTGGTGATCAAGGTGCTGGAAGGCACTCAGGGCATCGGCGTGGTGCTGTGTGAAACGGCGACGGCGGCGGAGTCGGTGATCGAGGCGTTCATGGGCCTGAAGCAGAACATCATGGTTCAGGAGTACATCAAGGAAGCCGGCGGCGCGGACATTCGCTGCTTCGTGGTGGGCGACAAGGTGATCGCGGCGATGAAACGCCAAGCGAAGCCGGGGGAGTTTCGCTCCAACCTGCATCGCGGCGGTAGCGCCAGCCTGATCAAGATCACACCGGAAGAACGCATGACGGCGTTGCGCGCGGCGAAGGTCATGGGGTTGGCGGTGGCTGGTGTAGATATCCTGCGCTCCAATCACGGGCCGCTAGTGATGGAAGTGAATTCGTCGCCTGGGCTTGAAGGGATTGAAACCACCACCAGCAAGAACGTGGCGGGGATCATCATCGAGCACCTTGAGAAGAATGGTGGGCCGAATATGACGCGCACCAAAGGCAAGGGTTAAGGGTACAAAAGCCGCCTTTTGTGGTGACGGGCAGGCCGCCTTCGCGAGCAAGCCCGCTCCCACATTTGATCTGCGGCGAACACAATATCAGTGTCTGACACGATCTACTGTGGGAGCGGGCTTGCTCGCGAAGAGGCCTTGAGCCCCAACGACAATGCTGATCTCTTAAACCGCATCCCGCGGCAACATCAGTCCCAACGGCAACCGCACCCGCGCTTCCAATCCACCACCGGACCGGTTACGCAGCTCAACATTCCCGCCATGCATCGAAGCAATCCGCTTCACGATCGCCAAGCCCAACCCGGTCCCCTTCCCGCCCCGAGCTCGGTCACCCCGAGTAAACGGGTTGAAAATAGCCTCCAGCTCCGACGGATCAATCCCCGCCCCACGGTCCATGACACTCAGCACCACATACGGCGCGCTGGTATCCCCGGATACATAAGCCGCCACCTCAACCCCACTGCCAGCGTGATGCAGCGCGTTGCCAATCAGGTTGTTCAGCAGACGCTTCATCGACACCCGACGCAATGGAAACGGCTGAATCGGCTCCAGGCGCAGGCGCACTTTCTCTTCATTCTGGTTGTATGGCGCCGCGACTTCGCGCACCAGATCGCTCAGGTCCACCTCTTCCACCGACTCGTCACGACCATCGCGTATGAACGCCAGGAACTGGTCGAGAATCGCGTCCATGTCTTCGATATCGCGGACCATGTCGTCGGTCAGGTCGCTGTGGTCGCCCATCAGTTCCAAAGACAACCGCAAACGGGTCAACGGTGTGCGCAGGTCGTGGGACACCCCGGCCAGCATCAACTCGCGCTCACGTCCCGCCTGTTCGACGTCTTCCGCCATCTGGTTGAAGGCGCGGTAAACCTCGGTCATTTCACTCGGCGTGTCGCTGATCGGCAGGCGCACACTGCGGCCCTGCCCGAGTTGCCTCGCGGCATAGACCAGACGTTTCAATGGTTGATTGAGCTGGCTGACGAAGATCCACGCTGAAGCGGTGGACAGCAGACCGATAGCGAGGAACCAGCCAAGCACGTTCCAGATTTTCTGGCCACGCAACGGATGCGGGTAAAGCGGCACTTTCAGCCAGCCATCACCCAGGCTTGGCGCCCGCACCCACAGGGCCGGCGGCGAGTGCATACGCAATCGGACTTCGGTGTCGGCACCCAGCTCCGCCTGCATCTGCCGCTGATAGATCTCGCTGTAAGGCCAGTGTTGCTCACCTTCCGGCACGCCAGCGCCCACTACCCGGATAAGGGTCGCGGCATCGGCAATCTTCGTGCGGTTTTCTTCATCGGCCGCCCAATAAGCGCGCAGCGTCAGGGCGACGCCGTGGCTGTATTGGCGGTCCACCAGCACGTCTTCGTTCATCAACAGATAGACCAGGGTCAGCGCCTTGGAGAACAGCACGACGATCAGCACCAGCCAAAGGGTGCGGGAGAAGAAGCTCTGGGGGAACCAAACGGGGGTTTTCATGGATAACCGCTACACACTTGCAGGAGCGAGCGATGCTCGCATATTGCGGATCGCGAGTCTGCGAGCAAGGTCATCTGACCCGTTGCCCGCAAGACCCGCTCCTACAAATCACCGATCACTTGGTGGCGGCGCCATCCGGAACGAACACGTAACCCACGCCCCAGACTGTCTGGATGTAACGCGGCTTGGACGGATCGGGCTCGATCATCCGGCGCAGACGGGAAATCTGCACGTCGATGGAACGCTCCAGGGCATCCCACTCGCGGCCACGGGCCAGGTTCATCAGTTTGTCGCGAGTCAGCGGCTGACGGGCGTTCATGACCAACGCCTTGAGCACCGCAAACTCACCGGTGGTGAGCATGTGCACTTCATCACCGCGTTTGAGCTCGCGGGTGGCCAGGGACAGTTCGTAGTCACCGAAGGTCACACTTTCGTCTTCGCTGCCCGGAGCGCCCGGCACTGGAGCCGACTGACGACGCAGGACCGCTTTGACACGCGCCATCAGCTCGTCCGGGTTGAACGGCTTGGCCAGGTAATCGTCGGCGCCCAGTTCGAGGCCCTTGATGCGGCTCAGCTCATCGCCCTTGGCGGTCAGCATGATGATTGGGATCTGGTTGTTCGCGGTGCGCAGGCGGCGGCAAGCGGTCAAGCCATCTTCGCCGGGCAGCATCAGGTCGAGGACGACCAGGTTGAACACTTCACGCGCCAGCAGGCGATCCATTTGTTCCGTGTTCGGTACGGCGCGGGCGCGGTAGCCCTTGCTGACGAAAAACCGTTCCAGCAGGCTGCTCAGCCCTGGATCGTCGTCAACAATAAGAATTTTTTCGCCTTCAGCAATGTTTGCAGTGCTGCTCATTAGATGCTCCTTTGATCTCGGCGCGCATTATGGCGTAGCTGCCGTTATACGCACCGTGTGCAT
Organism: Pseudomonas sp. Root329; assembly: GCF_001424925.1. Taxonomy (NCBI): domain Bacteria; kingdom Pseudomonadati; phylum Pseudomonadota; class Gammaproteobacteria; order Pseudomonadales; family Pseudomonadaceae; genus Pseudomonas; species Pseudomonas sp. Root329. The sequence continues at coordinate 86,876 of NZ_LMCV01000048.1, forward strand.
TGTTAGCAGATTTTTCCTTGATCGCCAGAAATCCGGGCTTTATGCCTACAGCCTGCGATGCCCCCGAATGACAGAACGCTGGTTATAATGCCCGGCCTTTTGTGTCAGGCAACGTCTGATCATTACTGTAGGTGGCCGTTTTTTATTTTCATGGCGCCGGCAGTAATTGTTCGATTTCACGGGTCAACGGGATACCTGTTGATCCAGGTAGCGGCGCAGGCCAGGCCGCTCAACCAGACTCGCCGAGCCCTTATCTCTGCGCCTGCGAGCCTGCTTTCACAATTTGTCAGGTGGTTTTATGGACAGCATCAACAGCCGCATCGCCGAGGAACTCGGCGTCCGCCCACAACAGGTCGAAGCGGCCGTCGCGCTACTCGATGAAGGCTCCACGGTGCCCTTCATCGCCCGCTACCGGAAAGAAGTGACCGGCAGCCTCGATGACATCCAGTTGCGTCATCTGGAAGAGCGTCTGCGCTACCTGCGAGAACTCGACGAACGGCGTATCAGCATCCTTGCCAGCATCCAGGAGCAAGGCAAGCTGACCCCGCAACTTGAACGCGACATTAAGCTCGCCGACACCAAAACCCGCCTCGAAGACTTGTACCTGCCGTACAAGCAGAAGCGCCGCACCAAGGGCCAAATCGCCCTGGAAGCCGGCCTCGGCGAGCTGGCCGACGGCCTGTTCAACGACCCGACCCTGACGCCAGACGCTGAAGCCGCGCGCTTCATCGATGCCGAAAAAGGCGTCGCCGATGTGAAGGCGGCCCTCGAAGGCGCCAAGTACATCCTGATGGAACGCTTCGCCGAAGACGCCGGCCTGCTGGACAAGCTGCGCAGCTACCTCAAGCAGGAAGCGACGCTGAGTGCCCGCGTGATCGCCGGCAAGGAAGAGGAAGGCTCCAAGTTCCGCGACTACTTCGAACACGACGAACCGCTGAAAAGCATGCCGTCGCACCGCGCGCTGGCGATTTTCCGGGGCCGCAACGAAGGCATTCTGAGTTCGGCGCTGAAAGTCGGCGACGAACTGCCGGGCGCCATGCACCCGTGCGAAGGCATGATCGGCCAGCAATTCGGCATCCAGAACCAGAACCGCGCCGCCGACAAATGGCTGGGCGAAGTGGTGCGCTGGACCTGGAAGGTCAAGCTCTACACCCACCTCGAAACCGACCTGCTGGGCGAACTGCGCGATGGCGCGGAAACCGAAGCGATCAACGTGTTCGCTCACAACCTGCACGACTTGCTGCTGTCGGCGCCGGCTGGCCCGCGTGCCACATTGGGCCTCGATCCGGGCCTGCGCACCGGTTGCAAGGTGGCCGTGGTCGATTCCACCGGCAAGCTGCTGGATCACGCCACGGTTTACCCGCACGTGCCGCACAACAAATGGGACCAGACCATCGCGATTCTGGCTGCCCTGTGCGCCAAGCATGCAGTGGACCTGATCGCCATCGGTAACGGCACCGCCAGCCGCGAAACCGACAAGCTGGCCGCTGAACTGATCAAAAAATACCCAGCCATGAAGATGACCAAAGTCATGGTCTCCGAGGCCGGCGCATCGGTTTACTCGGCGTCGGAACTGGCTTCCAAGGAATTCCCGGACCTCGACGTGTCGATCCGTGGCGCGGTGTCGATTGCCCGTCGCCTGCAGGATCCACTGGCCGAGCTGGTGAAAATCGACCCGAAATCCATCGGCGTCGGCCAGTACCAGCACGACGTGTCGCAGCTGAAGCTGGCACGCGGCCTGGACGCTGTGGTCGAAGACTGCGTGAACGCCGTGGGCGTGGACGTGAACACCGCCTCCGTGGCGCTGCTGGCCCGCATCTCCGGCCTCAACGCGACCCTGGCGCAAAACATCGTCAGCCACCGCGACGAGCACGGCGCGTTCAAAACCCGTGCGGCGTTGAAGAAAGTCGCTCGTCTGGGCGAGAAAACCTTCGAACAGGCCGCTGGCTTCCTGCGCGTCATGAACGGCGACAACCCGCTGGATTCGTCTGCGGTTCACCCGGAAGCCTATCCGCTGGTCCAGCGCATCGCCGCTGAGACCGACCGCGACATTCGCTCGCTGATCGGCGACGCCAGCTTCCTCAAGCGTCTTGATCCGAAAAAGTACACCGACGAAACCTTCGGTCTGCCAACGGTCACCGACATCCTGCAAGAGCTGGAAAAACCTGGCCGCGATCCACGTCCCGAATTCAAGACCGCCGAGTTCCAGGAAGGCGTCGAAGACCTCAAGGACCTGCAGCTGGGCATGATCCTCGAAGGCGTGGTAACCAACGTGACCAACTTCGGTGCGTTCGTCGATATCGGCGTGCATCAGGACGGTTTGGTGCACATCTCTGCGCTTTCGGAGAAGTTCATCAAGGATCCGCGTGAAGCGGTGAAGGCCGGTGACGTGGTGAAAGTGAAGGTCATGGAAGTCGACATCCCGCGCAAACGCGTGGGCCTGTCGATGCGCATGAGCGACACCCCGGGCGAGAAAATCGACGGTGCCCGTGGTGCACGTCCGGGTTCGGCACCACGCCAGTCCCAGAACACCGCGCCGCGTAAAGAAACCACGGCGGCGGCTCCGGCCAACAACGCCATGGCTTCGCTGTTCGCCAACGCCAAGCAGTTGAAGAAACGCTGATGGACATCCCGGCCGGGCTGACCGAAAGCGCTTTTTTCAAGTTGCTGGGGTGTCGCTTGCACAGTCTGGAGGCCGGGGTGGCGCAAGTCGCCCTCGGGCTTGCACCAGAACTGCGCAATCGGGGCGGCAAGCTGCACGGCGGGGCCTTGTTCAGTCTGGTGGACATTGCCATGGGGCTGGCCTGTTCCAGCACCCATGGTTTTGACCAGCAGAGCGCGACCATCGAATGCAAGATCAATTACATTCGCGCCGTCGCAGACGGTGAAGTGATGTGCACGGCGCGGGTGATCCACCCGGGCCGCCGCACGCTGGTGGTCGAAGCCGACGTGATGCAAGGCGACAAACTCGTCGCAAAAGCACAAGGCACGTTCGCTGTCCTGTAGCTAGTGATCATCAATTTGAGTTAATTTCGGCGCTATGACCGCAGCGTCGGAGTTTCCTGTGGGAGCGGGCTTGCTCGCGAAGGCGGTGTGCCAGTCGACTTAAGTGCTGACTGACACACCGCCTTCGCGAGCAAGCCCGCTCCCACAGGGATTGTGGCGATCCAAAACCAGGCGACAACGCCAGTTTCAACTTCACCCTTGTAGACCGTCTTGCCCACCCCCATATTGGGGCGACTGACGCGTGAAGGAATCCAACTTGAGCGAACTTCTCAACCGCCGCCTGGCTCTGCTCGGCGAGCGCGCTAACCTCTCTCTGCTCGAACAGTGCCTTCACGGCATCGAACGTGAATGCCTGCGCGTGACCGGCGAAGGTCGCCTGGCGCAAACGCCGCACCCGGAAGAATTGGGTTCCGCGCTGACCAACGAACAAATCACCACCGACTATTCCGAGTCGCTGCTGGAGTTCATCACGCCCGCTCTGCCCGATCCGGCGGATACGCTGGCGAGCCTGGACAAGATCCACCGTTTTGCCTACAGCAAGCTCGGCAACGAGTACCTGTGGAGTCCATCGATGCCGTGCCCGTTGCCGGCCGAGGAAGACATTCCGATCGCCTATTACGGCTCCTCCAACATCGGTCAGCTCAAGTACGTCTACCGCAAGGGCCTGGCCCTGCGCTATGGCAAGACCATGCAGTGCATCGCCGGGATTCACTACAACTTTTCCCTGCCGGAAAAGCTCTGGCCGCTGCTTAAAGAGGCTGAAGGCTTTGTCGGCACCGACCGCGACTATCAGTCGTCGGCCTATATCGCGCTGATCCGCAACTTCCGTCGCTACAGCTGGCTGCTGATGTACCTGTTCGGTGCTTCGCCAGCGCTGGACGCCGGTTTCCTGCGCGGTCGTTCGCACCAGTTGGAACAACTGGACCCGGACACTTTGTATCTGCCGTACGCCACCAGCCTGCGCATGAGTGACCTGGGTTACCAGAGCAACGCCCAGGCTGGCCTGACGCCGTGCTACAACGATCTGGCCAGCTACACCGACAGCCTGCGCAAAGCGGTCGCCACGCCTTACGCGCCGTACGTCGAAATCGGCACGCATCAGGACGGTGAGTGGGTTCAGCTCAACACCAACATCCTGCAGATCGAAAACGAGTACTACTCCAACATCCGCCCGAAACGCGTGACCTACACCGGCGAACGGCCGATTCAGGCGCTGGTGGCCCGTGGCATTCAGTACGTTGAAGTGCGTTGTCTGGACATCAACCCGTTCCTGCCGATGGGCATCGACCTGCCGGAGTCGCGGTTCCTCGACGCATTCCTGTTGTATTGCGCGCTGAACGACAGCCCGCTGCTGACCAATACCTCGTGCGGCAACGCGACCTCGAACTTCCTCAGCGTGGTCAAGGAAGGTCGTCGTCCGGGCCTGCAACTGCAACGCGACGGTCATCCGGTGGACCTGAAAGAGTGGGCCAGCGAGTTGCTGGAGAAGATTGCACCGCTGGCGGCGATGCTGGATCAGAGTCATGGCGGCGATGCGCATAGCAAGGCATTGGATGCGCAGCTGGCCAAGGTCAAGGATCCATCGCTGACGCCATCGGCCCAGGTGCTGGCGGCGATGGCTGAGCACAAGGAGAGCTTTGCTCAGTTCTCCCTGCGTCAGAGCCAGGCACATGCGGAGTTTTTCCGCAGCGAGCCGCTTTCAAGCGAAGACCAGGCGAAATTTGAAGACCGGGCGCGTTCGTCGCTGGCCGAGCAGGTCGAGCTGGAGCAGAACGAAGTCGGCGATTTCGATGTGTTTGTCGGGTCGTATCAGGCGAGCATTTTGGCCATCAGCAACTAAGCGGCGCCTGTTAAAAGATCGCAGCCTTCGGCAGCTCCTACGGGACGGTGCCAGGGTTGCGATTTTTTTTGCCCGTATCACGCAATTTCGAATTCGCACGCTACCTTTGTAGGAGCTGCCGAAGGCTGCGATCTTTTGATCCTTTAGAATTTTCCGCTCATAAGCTCATTCGAAAAAGTTATTTATTTTCGGATTCTTATATCATTTAGTCTCCTTTTCACGCCGACTCTCGGTCGCCTGACAAGGAGCTTCTCAATGAAACTGACTTTCCCCCTTCGCCTGCTGGCGGCCGCGTCTCTGGCTGCGGTGAGTTTCTTTGCCCAGGCGGCTGATGTCACCGTCGCCTACCAGACCACCGTAGACCCGGCAAAAGTCGCCCAGGCCGACGGCGCGTACGAAAAAGCCACCAACGCCAAGATCGACTGGCGCAAATTCGACAACGGCGCCGACATCATCGCCGCCATCGCTTCCGGCGACGTGCAGATCGGTTACCTCGGTTCCAGCCCTCTGACGGCGGCAATCACTCGCAAAGTCCCGGTAGAAACGTTCCTCATCGCCACGCAGATCGGCGCTGCTGAAGCCCTGGTGGCTCGCGACGGTTCCGGGATCAAAACCCCACAAGACCTGATCGGCAAGAAAATCGCCGTGCCGTTCGTTTCCACTGGCCACTACAGCCTGCTGGCCGCGCTGAAGCACTGGAACATCGACCCGTCGAAAGTCACTGTCCTCAACCTTGCCCCGCCAGCCATCGTTGCCGCGTGGAAACGCGGTGATATCGACGCCACTTACGTGTGGGACCCAGCCCTCGGTGTCGCCAAGGAAAACGGCAAAGTGCTGATCACCTCCGGTGAACTGGCCAAGTTCGGCGCACCGACCTTTGATGCGTGGATCGTGCGTAAAGACTTCGCCGAGAAGCACCCGGAAATCGTCACCGCGTTCGCCAAAGTGACCCTCGATGCCTACGCCGATTACCGCAAAGACCCAAAAGCCTGGCTCGCCAACCAATCCAATGTCGACAAGCTGGTGAAACTCTCCGGCGCCAAGGCCAGCGACATTCCATTGCTGCTGCAAGGCAACGTCTTCCCGCTGGCGGCTGATCAGGTGATCACCCTCGGCGCACCGACCACCAAGGCCATCACCGACACCGCCACGTTCCTGAAAGAACAAGGCAAGGTTGAAGCCGTGCTGCCGGACTACGCCCCCTACGTCAGCGCCAAATACATCACCAACTGATCGGAGTTAACCGCGATGGCTTTGCTTCAGCTGGAGCGCATCAGCGCACAGTACCCCGGCGCCGCCGAACCGGTACTGGCGGATATTTCCCTGAGCCTGGGGCCCCAGCAATTGCTGGTCGCCCTCGGTCCGTCCGGCAGTGGCAAGACCTCGCTGTTGAACCTGATTGCCGGTTTCGTCGAGCCCAGCGCCGGGCGCATCACCCTTGATGGCGTGCCGGTCAAAGGCCCGAGCGCCGAGCGCGGCGTGGTGTTCCAGGACGATGCCTTGCTGCCCTGGCAGGACGTGCTGGCCAACGTCGGTTTCGGCCTGGAACTGGCCGGCATTGCGCGGGAAAAACGTGAACTGCGCGCTCGGGAAATGCTCGCCTTGGTGGACCTTTCCGGTTTCGAAAACCGCCGAATCTGGCAACTCTCGGGCGGCCAGAAGCAACGAGTCGGTCTGGCCCGCGCCCTTGCTGCGGATCCGCGCGTTTTGCTGATGGACGAACCCTTCGGCGCCCTCGACGCCTTCACCCGCGAACAGATGCAGGAGTTGCTGCTGCAAGTCTGGCAGCGCACCGCCAAACCGGTATTTCTGATTACCCACGACATCGAAGAAGCGGTGTTTCTCGCCACGGACCTGATTCTGCTGGCGCCAAACCCTGGGCAAATCGTCGAACGCCTGAGCCTGGATTTCGGTCAGCGTTACGCCGCCGGGGAGTCCGCTCGATCGATCAAGTCCGACCCGCGCTTTATCGAAACCCGCGAACACGTGCTCGCCAAAGTGTTCTCCCAACGCAGCGCCGCCCAGCGGCAGGAGACCGTATGAGCAGCTATGAGATTCCGGCCGTCACGGTCAAACCGCACTCGACGGTGATTCCTGTACATCGCAGCCTCAGTACTCGCTGGATCAGTCTGCTGACACTCGTCGCACTCGTGGTTATCTGGTGGGCCGTCACCGCCACAGGAATGATCGAACCGCTGTTCCTGCCGCCACCCTCCGCGGTGCTGCAAAAAGGCTGGCTGCTGGTGACCACCGGCTACATGGATTCAACGTTGTGGCAGCACCTGGGCGCGAGTCTCAGCCGAATCGGTCTGGGCCTTGGCTTCGCCGTGCTGACCGCCGTGCCGGTCGGCATTGCCATCGGCCACAACCATATTGCTCGCGGCATTCTCGATCCGCTGATCGAGTTCTACCGCCCTATCCCACCGCTGGCTTATCTGCCGCTGATCGTGATCTGGTGCGGCATCGGTGAGCTGTCGAAAGTCTTGCTGATCTACCTGGCGATCTTCGCCCCGATCGCCATCGCTACCGCGACCGGCGTGCGCACGGTTGACCCGGCCAAATTGCGCGCGGCGCAGTCGTTGGGCGCGACCCGGGCGCAGTTGATTCGCCATGTGATTCTGCCGAGTGCGCTGCCGGACATTTTGACCGGTGTGCGGATTGGCCTGGGTGTGGGTTGGTCGACGCTGGTTGCCGCCGAATTGATCGCCGCCACCAGTGGTTTGGGGTTCATGGTGCAGTCGGCCGCGCAATTCCTGGTCACCGATGTGGTGGTGTTGGGGATTCTGGTGATCGCGCTGATCGCCTTCGCCATGGAAATGGGCTTGCGCGCCTTGCAACGCAAACTGGTGCCGTGGCATGGCCTGGCTCACTGAATAACCCTCGGCGCCCCGGATTGAAGAGAAAGACCATGAGCAACCTGACCATCGTCCCCTTAAGCTACGCCCTCGGCGCGCACATCATCGGCGTCGACATCAGCCAGCCGCTGAATCTGGAACAGCGCGATGCCATCGAGCAGGCACTGCTCAAGCATCAAGTATTGTTCTTCCGCGATCAGCCGATCACACCGCAGCAGCAGGCACGTTTCGCCGCCAATTTCGGCGACCTGCACATTCACCCGATCTACCCGAATGTGCCCGAACAACCCGAAGTACTGATCCTCGACACCGCCGTCACCGACGTGCGCGACAACGCGATTTGGCACACCGACGTAACCTTCCTGCCGACCCCGGCCCTGGGCGCGGTGCTCAGCGCCAAGTTGTTGCCGGAGTTTGGTGGCGACACGCTGTGGGCCAGCGGTATCGCGGCGTATGAAGCGCTGTCCGCGCCGATGAAGTCCTTGCTTGAAGGGCTGACCGCCACCCACGATTTCACTCGTTCGTTCCCGCTGGAGCGCTACGGCAACACACCCGAAGCATTGGCTCAGTGGGAAGAAGCGCGCAGGAAAAACCCACCGCTGTCACACCCGGTGATTCGCACTCATCCGGTGAGCGGACGCCGGTCGTTGTTCGTCAATGAAGGCTTCACGTCGAAGATCAATGAGCTGTCGGAAACCGAAAGCGAGGTGATTCTGAAGTTTCTGTTTGCCCACGCGACACGGCCAGAATTTACCATTCGCTGGCGTTGGCAGAAGGACGACGTGGCGTTTTGGGATAACCGCGTGACACAGCATTACGCCGTGGATGATTACCGGCCCGCGCGGCGGGTGATGCAGCGGGCGACGGTGTTGGGGGATGTACCGTTCTTCCGGTGAACCCTGAAGTTCTTTATTGGCTTTGATGGCCTCTTCGCGAGCAAGCCCGCTCCCACATTTGATCTCTTTAGTTCACAAATTCTGTGTCCACTGGAATCTAATGTGGGAGCGGCGGTGCGGCGATCCGACTTGCTCGCGAAGGTAATCTGACAGGCGCCAAAGGTTCTGGCGCCGAACACTTATTCAGCCGTCGAAGGCTTCTCCCAAAGATTGACCCCACCCTCCTGGGCAAACCGGTCAATTTCCGCCAATTCCTCCGAGCTAAAGCTCAAATTCTTCAACGCGCCGACGTTCTCGATAATCTGCTCCGGCCGGCTCGCACCGATCAGCGCCGACGTCACGCGCGGATCGCGTAACGTCCACGCCAAAGCCAACTGCGCCAGGCTCTGACCGCGACGCTTGGCGATCTCATTCAGCGCACGCACATGAGCGATGTTGGCTTCGGACAGGTGCGCCGCCTGCAACGAACCACCGCCCGGACGATTGACCCGCGCGTCCGCCGGCACACCGTTGAGGTACTTGTCAGTCAACAACCCCTGAGCCAGCGGCGTGAACGCAATCACGCCCGTACCGAGTTCCTCCGTGGTATCCAGCAGGTCTTTTTCCACCCAGCGATTAAGCAGGTTGTAAGCCGGTTGGTGAATCAGCAACGGGACTTTCCACTCTTTCAGCAGCGCAGCCATTTCACGGGTTTTAACACCCGAGTAGGAGGAGATGCCGATATACAACGCCTTGCCCTGTTGCACGGCGGTGGCCAGTGCGCTGGCGGTTTCTTCCAGCGGTGTGTCCGGGTCGAAGCGGTGGGAGTAGAAGATGTCCACGTAGTCCAGGCCCAGGCGCTGCAGGCTCTGATCAAGACTGGCCAGCACGTATTTGCGCGATCCGCCGCCCTGACCATAAGGGCCGGCCCACATGTCCCAACCGGCCTTGCTGGAGATAATCAACTCGTCGCGATACTGCTTGAAGTCTTCGCGCAATAAACGACCGAAATTGATCTCGGCGCTGCCATACGGCGGGCCGTAGTTGTTGGCCAGGTCGAAATGATTGATGCCGAGATCAAACGCGGTACGCAGCAATGAACGCTGGGTGTCGATCGGCGTGCTGTCGCCGAAGTTGTGCCACAGGCCCAGAGACAGTGCCGGCAGCACCAGACCGCTGCGACCCACGCGGCGGTAAGGGATGGAGTCGTAGCGGTTTTCGGCAGCGGTGTAGGTCATCGAATCCTCTCTTGTCTGTCTTGAAGTTGGTATCGACTGCTTCGCAAGTTGCCCAGCATACGCCCAGACAAACGCCGATAAACCTCGGACTCGAGAAAATGCTGAAACGTTTCACAACATTTAGGCCGACAACTCACGCAGGGCAGCGGCAGCCAAAAAGCCAGACCTTGAGCTGTACCGCTGATCCCGCCTGACTGTTTGATCGATACGCTCAAGCAACTGCTCAGGCAGTGTGGCATTGAAGCGCACCGACTTGCCGAAGTAAGGCGTGATATCAAATTCGACCACCCCCCACACGCCGCCCGCGTAATCAGGGTTATCAAGATGAGCGTCGATCTCATGCACCTGCGGCAGTGGATCGCCATCGGCCACCAAGCCTTCGTAGTGCAACGACAACGCTTCCTTCACGTTTTCAAATGCCTGCGCCACAGTACCGCCTGCGGAGAAGCAACCCGGCACGTCCGGGATAATTACTCCGTATTCTGAGTCGGCATCCTTGTGCAGAACGACCGGGAATTTCATTTCGGTAAGTCCTTCCTGTGATGTGGCCCGCTCGGGGCTTTCGTATCCGGTGTCGGGGCTCATTTCAGACCCGCCTGTTTCAATATGCTGTTGATCGTTCCTTTTGGAAGATCCGAGTCCGGGTGCTTTATCGTCACCCTGCCTGGCTTGCACGGATGCTTGTACTGATGATGGCTGCCTTTCACGGCCACCAGATACCAACCATCCTCCTCGATCATCCTGATCATTTCCCGACTTCGCATCACCTTCGTCCTTGTGGGCAGCACCTGCTGCGTACACTACGCGACGAAGCTTCATGCCAATACACACCGTACACACTCTGATAAATATTAGCCTATCGTGCAAAGGTCTGATTTCCCTATAGACCAGCGGCTACTGTGCCCCCGCAAACACTTCCCCCAGCCAATCCACAAACACCCGAACCCGTGGCGACATGTGTCGGTTGTGCGGATACAACACCGAAACCGGCATCGGCGGTGGCGGCGTATCGATCAGGACTTCCTGCACCAAGCCCTGGGAAATCTGCGTTTCCATTCGGTAATGCGGGCACTGGATCAGGCCCAGCCCGGCAATTGCCGACGCCGCATAAATTTCCGCGCCGAATACTGAAAGCGCGCCATCGATAGCCACTTCCTTCAGTTCGCCATCCACCATGAATTCGAAGGGAAATAACTTGGCAGTCGTGCGCGAGACATAGTTCACGGCACGATGATGTTTCAGGTCGTCGAGGCTCTTCGGTTCGCCGTATTTGCGCAGGTACGCGGGGCTGGCGCAGGTGATTTGGCGCAGGTTGGCGACGCGGCGGCCGATCAGTGCGGAGTCGCCCAAGGTGCCGGCGCGCAGCACGCAGTCGACGCCTTCAGCGATCAGGTCGACAAAGCGGTCGGCCTCGCTGATGGACAGTTCGATGTCCGGGTAGCGCGCCATGAACTGCGGCAATGCCGGGATAACGAAGTGCTTGGCCAGCGTGCCATGCAAATCCACGCGCAACCGGCCCTTCGGTGCGACGCTACGGAATGCCAGTTCGGCTTCTTCCAGTTCCGCCAGCAGCTGCACGCAACGCAGGTAGTACGCCTCGCCATCCAGCGTGGGCCGCACCTTGCGGGTGCTTCGCTCCAGTAAACGCGTACCGAGCCAGGCTTCGAACTGATTCAGCGTGTGGGTCAGCGTCGCCCGCGGCAGGTTCAGGTCATCGGCAGCCAGCGTGAAGCTGCTGCGCTCGTAGATCCGCACGAAAACCTTCATCGCTTTGACTTGATCCACGCGGGTCTCCTGGCGGTCGATTGTTGGCGATTCTTGAACAGTCAAGGCAACTCTCGTGCATTTATCCGCCTGAGTAAACATGTGAATCTGGCTTCACCCCAAGCCATTAACTTCAAAGGAATCACCGCCATGACTACTCAAACTTCGAAAGTTGCCATCGTGACCGGCGCCTCCCGCGGCATCGGCGCGGTGATCGCCAAACAACTGGCCAAACAAGGTTTCGCCGTCGCCATCAACTACGCCAGCAGTGCCACCGAAGCTTCAAAACTGGTGGTCGAATTGCGTCAGGCCGGCCACCAGGCCATAGCGATCAAGGCGGATGTCGCGAACGCCGACGACGTACGCCGGATGTTCGACGAGACCGAAACGCAACTGGGCAAAGTCGATGTGCTGGTGAACAACGCCGGTATCCTCAAAGTCCTGCCGTTGGCGCAACACACGGATGAGCTGTTCGACCAGACCTTCAACATTCACGCTCGCGGCACGTTCAACACCCTGCGTGAAGCCGCCACTCGCCTGAACGCCGGCGGGCGGATCATCAACTTCTCCAGCAGCACCGTCGGCATGAACCTGCCGGGCTATGCGGTGTACATCGCCAGCAAAGCGGCGGTGGAATCCCTGACCCAGGTGTTCGCCAAGGAAATGCGCGGTCGTAATATCACCGTCAACGCCGTGGCCCCCGGTCCGGTGGCTACAGACCTGTTCCTGCACGGCAAGAGCGAAGAGCAGATCCAGACCTTCGCCAAGATGGCCCCGCTGGAACGTCTGGCTCAGCCAGAAGACATTTCCCGCGTTGTGTCTTTCCTGGTCGGGCCGGATTCAGGTTGGGTCAACGGGCAAATCCTGCGCGTCAACGGCGGGCTGATTTAACTATGCTCACTTGACACCGCAGCGCCCCTATCGCGAGCAGGCTCGCTCCCACAGGATTGCGACGACCTGGTGGGAGCGAGCCTGCTCGCGAAGGCGGCCCCAAAAGCAACACACATTCGAAGGGCGGAACACATCATGCACACCACGATCATCATCACCTTCGGCCTGATTCTCCTGGCGCTGATGCTGTTCATCGGCGAGAAAATCGGCTTCAGTCGCCAAACCCTGGCCTTCAGCTTTGTCGTGCTGTGGCTGGCGCTGACGTTGATCAACGGCGCGGTCGGCATGGTCAATGCCGGCCAGCCGTTCAGCACGGAACTGGTGGTCGGCAGCGCCGTGTTCGGTGTACCGGTGGCGGCGCTGGTGTTGTTCATGGTGTTGACCACCGAGACGTGAGTGCTCGATCAACGCACCAAATGCAAGAACTGCAGGTGCCGTTCGTACTGATCGAGGATGTCGTTGATGATCTGCTCCTTGGTGTAACCCACCAGATCGTAATCCTGACTGCCCTCGCTCAAATGCACCTCGGCCCGGTAATAACGACGGTTATTGAGTTCCTTGGAACCCATGCCGCCACGGGCGAAGGACGGCGTGAAGTAGCCGCGCATCTGCACCTGATAGATGAACGGATGCTCCTCGCCATGACCGATTTCCAGGCTGACGTTGTCGTTGGTCGGGTCCGGTTGAGTGACCACCTTCAAACCCTTCTCGACGAACACCGCCGAGACTTCTTCAATCGCCGGGCGCACGGTCGTATCGAGGAAGCGATAGACCTCATCCCGTGACGGGAAATGCACGGCCTGACTCAAACGTTGACGCCAGCCGCCACGCCGCGATCCGGATACCGGTGCCAGCGAATGCAGTTGCGCGATCTGCTTCTGCGACTCCAGGTAGAACGCCTTGTGCAGCCCCCACATCATCAACAGCAAGATCATCGAGAACGGCAACGAGGTCAGCACCACCGCTGACTTCAGCGCATCGATGCTGCCGGAAAACAGCAGCGCACTGGTCACCAGCGCGGTCATTGCGCCCCAGAACACTCGCAGCCATTTCGGCCCGTCTTCATCGGGATTGCCGCCCTTGGCAGACAGTGTCGACAGCACCACGGTGCCGGAATCGGCAGATGTCACGAAGAACACGAAGCTGATAAACACCGTGACCGCGATGACGGTTTTGCTCCACGGATAGGTTTCCAGCAGCAGGTAAAGGGTCATCGATGGGTTATCGATGGCGGACATACCGAGCGCGCTCATGCCATGGTTGAGGACTTGATCGATGGCGCTGTTGCCGAAGATCGACATCCACGCGAGGGTGAAGCCGAGCGGAATCAACAGCACGCCGAAGACGAATTCGCGGATGGTCCGGCCACGGGAAATCCGTGCGATGAACAGGCCCACGAACGGCGACCATGCGATCCACCAGGCCCAATAGAACACCGTCCAGCCGCCCAGCCAGTCACTGGGTTTGTCGTAGGCATAGAGGTCGAAACTCTTCATCGGCAAGGCGCCGAGGTAGTCGCCGATGTTCTGGATCAGGGTGTTGAGCAGGTGCTGAGTCGGGCCGGCGAACAACACAAACAGCAACAGCGCGCAGGCCAGCAGCATGTTGATGTCGGACATCACGCGCACGCCTTTATCGACGCCGGACACCGCGACGATGATCGCCGCGCCCATCATCAGCGTGATCAGGCCGACCTGAATCCACTGGGTGTGAGCGATGCCAAACAGGTAGTCCAGACCCGAGTTGAGGTGCAACACGCCAAAGCCCATGTCGGCACCGAGGCCGAACACCGTGGCGATGATGCCAAAGCCGTCCACCGCGTAACCGATGGGGCCGTTGATGCGCTTGCCAATCAGCGGATAGAGCGCCGAACGCAGGGCCAGCGGAAGGTTATGGCGATAAGCGAAGTAGGCCAGCGCCATGCCGACGAAGGCAAACACGCCCCAGCCGTGCAGGCCCCAGTGCAGAAATAGAATCTGCATCGCCTGACGCGCCGCATCCGCCGTGCCCGCTTCGCCTTGCGGCGGTTGCGCCAAATGGGTCAGCGGTTCGGACACGCAAAAGAAAAACAGCGTGATGCTGATCCCGGCGGCGAACAGCATGCCGGCCCAGGACAGGTAACTGAATTCGGGTTCGTCGTGGTCGGCACCGAGCTTGATCTTGCCGTAGCCGGACAAGGCGGTGACCACCACGAAGACCAGATACAGGGTCATCGCGAGCATGTAGTACCAGCCGACCGTGTTGGCCGCCCAGTTTTGCGCTTCCAGAAGCCAGGCGCCGGCCTGTTCAGGCATGGCGATGACGATGATGCCGAACAGCAAAATGAACGTCGCCGAGAAGTAAAACACCGGCGGATTCATGCGGACCTGACCGCTGGCGGGGGTGGGCGATGCACTCATGAAAGGTGCACCTCAAGGGGGTGAAACAGGGCAATCAATAACGGACTCGGCAAAGGCAAGCCTCCTGTTGTGAGCGGGCAGCAAACCGGCGGTTTAACTTGAATGAGCGTTCAAGTTAAACATGAATAGGGGGCTAAGGACTAATCGCAAGGCTCGGCGGCACTGTTCGTACGCTAGCTCAAGGATGGGTATGACGCGGGGTTTGGGGGATTCGTTCAGTGAGAAATTAGCGGAATGCCAACATCTTGGTTCGCCTTGAAACCAATCGCGAGCAGGCTCACTCCTACAGTGGATTTGTGTCAGTCCACACCATTGTGAACACCATAAAAACCCTGTGGGAGCGAGCCTGCTCGCGATGAGGCCGGATCAGTCAGTCGAGACTCCGGATCTACTTCTGCGTCCCGTCATCATGCTGCAGATTCGCCTGAGTCAGGTTGCTCCCCGCCGGCACGCTGCGGGTCAGCCAGACATTGCCGCCAATGGTCGAGCCCTTGCCGATGGTGATCCGCCCCAGAATCGTCGCACCGGCATAGATCACCACGTCATCCTCGACAATCGGATGTCGCGGTTGCCCCTTCTGCAACTGACCGTCTTCATCCGCCGGGAAGCGCTTGGCGCCCAACGTCACGGCCTGATAAATCCGCACACGCTCGCCGATGATGGCGGTCTCGCCGATCACCACACCCGTCCCGTGATCGATGAAGAAGCTGCGGCCAATCTGCGCCCCAGGGTGAATGTCGATGCCAGTGGCCGAGTGCGCGATTTCCGCGCTGATCCGTGCCAGCAGCGGCAATCCGGCACGGTACAAATGATGGGCCAGGCGATGGTGAATCACCGCCAGAATCCCCGGATAGCACAGCAACACTTCATCGACACTGCGAGCCGCCGGATCGCCGTGATAGGCCGCCAGCACGTCGGTGTCGAGCAGGCTGCGCAGCCCCGGCAATGCGAGGGCGAAGTCCTGAATGATCTGAATAGTCTTGGCCTCGACTTCAGTGTCGGCCTGGGCACTGTGGCGAGCGGCGTAGCGCAATTCGAGTCGCGCCTGAGCCAGCAACGCGTTCAACGCAACGTCCAGCGTGTGGCCGACGTAGAAGTCTTCACTCTCCTCGCGCAAATCCACCGGTCCCAGGCGCATCGGGAACAACGCGCCGCAGAGGGCTTCGAGAATCTCTGCCATGGCCGCTCGGGAAGGCAACTCGCGACCACCCTGTTCGGTGCTGGCGCGACCATTTTGTACGCGCCACTGATCACGCGCCGTGCGCAGTTGGCTGACGATGGTCTGCAGTTGCCAATGACTGGAACGCTCGCTCACGGTAAAAACTCCTCACGGGCGGCCGGACTGTCTGGCCGCGTTAACCGCGATTACTTTACGGCATGGTCTGGAAGCCGAATTAAGAACCGATTGTGCTGTGCTCAGCACTTTTTGGCATAAGGCCGATTGGCAGTTGCCCCGCTAAATAGGCGTGCCTATAGTCCTGTCATCTCCCTCCGCCAGTACGGACCCCATGATCAAACAACAGCTTGCCCGCTTTAACCGCCTCGACCTGCTCGGTCATCCTACCGCCCTGGAAAAACTCGAACGCCTGTCGGCCTGGTTGGGCCGCGATGTGTACGTCAAGCGTGATGATCTGACGCCGCTGGCGATGGGCGGCAACAAGCTGCGCAAGCTCGAATACCTGGCGGCCGATGCACTGGCACAAGGCGCCGACACCTTGATTACCGCTGGGGCGCTTCAGTCCAACCACGTGCGCCAGACTGCCGCCATTGCGGCCAAGCTTGGCCTGGGCTGCGTAGCCTTGCTGGAAAACCCTCTCGGCACCGACGACGCTAACTATGTCGGTAACGGCAATCGGCTGTTGCTGGACCTGTTCGATGCCAAGGTCGAGCTGGTGGAAAACCTCGACAACGCCGACGAACAACTGCAGGCCCTGGCCGATCGCCTACGCAACAACGGCAAGAAGCCGTATCTGGTGCCGATTGGTGGCTCCAATGCGTTGGGTGCTTTGGGTTATGTGCGTGCCGGGCTGGAGTTGGCCGAGCAGATCAAGGACACCGGGCTGACATTCGCGGCCGTGGTTCTGGCTTCGGGCAGTGCCGGGACCCATAGCGGTCTGGCGTTGGCGTTGAGTGAAGCACTGCCGGATTTGCCAGTGATTGGTGTCACGGTTTCTCGCAGCGATGAGGATCAGCGCCCGAAAGTCCAAGGCCTCGCCGAGCGCACTGCCGAGCTGCTGGGCGTGAGCCTGCCAGCGAGTTTCAAGGTCGAGTTGTGGGACGAGTATTTCGGCCCGCGCTACGGCGAGCCGAATGCCGGGACGCTGGCCGCCGTGAAGCTGGTGGCGAGTCAGGAAGGTTTGCTGCTGGACCCGGTTTATACCGGCAAGGCCATGGCGGGATTGCTCGATGGCATCGGCCGCCAGCGCTTCAATGACGGCCCGATCATCTTCCTGCACACCGGCGGGGCGCCGGCGTTGTTTGCCTATAAAGACTTTTTGTAGCCGATCGTTCCCACGCTCTGCGTGGGAATGCAGCCCGTGACGCTCCGCGTCACTGGACGCGGAGCGTCCCTAGAGGCATTCCCACGCAGGAGCGTGGGAACGATCACTTAGCTCAAAAAAGAATAACAAAGTTGATATTTATTATTTTCCTATCTAAAAGCGCCATCATATAGTCACGCCGCAGGCGAATTTGCAGCGAGACGCATACGATGCTTTAGGGCAGGATATTGCAGTCGTTCAAATCCCGAATTTGCCAACATTCCTAAAAGCGTCTTCATAAGAAAACACAGGGGCTTGTCATGAATTTTTCCGCACTACGACGAAATCTGCTGGTAGGTTCGCTGGGCCTGGCGCTGAGCGCCGGTCTGCTGGGGCAAGCGGTTGCCGGTGAGCAGCTGCAAAAAATCAAAGACGCCGGCGTGATCAACGTTGGCCTGGAAGGCACTTACCCACCGTTCAGTTTCGTCGACGCCGACGGCAAACTGGCCGGCTTCGAAGTCGAGTTTTCCGAAGCCCTGGCCAAAGAGCTGGGCGTGAAGGTCAAACTGCAGCCGACCAAATGGGACGGCATCCTCGCAGCGCTGGAATCCAAACGTCTGGACGCTGTGATCAACCAGGTAACGATCTCCGAAGAGCGCAAGAAGAAGTATGACTTCTCCGAGCCGTACACCGTTTCCGGGATTCAGGCGCTGGTGCTGACCAAGAAGGCTGCCGAGCTGAACATCAAGACTGCCGCCGACTTGGGTGGCAAGAAAGTCGGCGTAGGCTTGGGCACCAACTATGAGCAATGGGTGAAAGCCAACGTGCCGACCGCTGACGTGCGCACCTACGAAGATGATCCGAGCAAGTTCGCAGACCTGCGTAACGGCCGCACCGACGCCATTCTGATCGACCGCCTCGCCGCGCTGGAATACGCCAAGAAAGCCAAGGACACTTCCGCCGCTGGTGAAGCGTTCTCCCGTCAGGAAGCCGGCGTTGCCCTGCGCAAAGGCGAGCCTGAGTTGCTGGCAGCAGTGAACAAGGCCATCGACAAGCTGCGTGCCGACGGTACGCTGAAAAAGCTTTCGGAAAAGTACTTCAGCGCTGACGTCACTAAATAATGGAAGAAGCTTTCCAACTCGCGCTGGATTCCGCGCCCTTCCTGCTGAAGGGCGCGTACTACACGGTGATCCTGAGCCTGGGCGGGATGTTCTTCGGCCTGTTGATGGGCTTCGGCCTGGCATTGATGCGCCTGTCGCGCTTCAAACTGGTGAGCTGGATCGCCCGCATCTACGTGTCGTTCTTCCGCGGCACGCCGTTGTTGGTGCAACTGTTCGTGATCTATTACGGCTTGCCGCAATTGGGCATCGAACTTGATCCGCTGCCGGCGGCCCTGATCGGCTTCTCGCTGAACATGGCGGCCTATGCCTGCGAAATCCTCCGCGCCGCGATCAGCTCCATCGAGCGCGGTCAGTGGGAAGCCGCCGCGAGTATCGGCATGACCCGTGCGCAGACCCTGCGCCGGGCCATCCTGCCACAAGCGATGCGCACAGCCCTGCCGCCGCTGGGCAACAGCTTCATTTCGCTGGTCAAGGACACCGCGCTGGCAGCCACCATTCAGGTGCCGGAGCTGTTCCGTCAGGCGCAGCTGATCACCGCTCGCACCTTCGAAATTTTCACCATGTACCTTGCCGCCGCGCTGATCTACTGGATTCTGGCCACGGTGCTGTCGCACTTCCAGAATCAGTTGGAAGCGCGGGTCAATCGGCACGACCAGGAGTCCTGACCCAATGATTGTCGTGGAAAAACTGACAAAGCAGTTCAAGGGTCAAGTGGTGCTCAACGGCATCGATCTGGAAGTGAAGGAAGGCGAGGTGGTGGCGATCATCGGGCCTAGCGGCTCGGGTAAAACCACGTTCCTGCGTTGCCTGAATTTCCTGGAAGAACCCACCAGCGGCCGGATCAAGGTCGGTGACATCGAGATCGATGGCAGCCGTCCGCTGAACCAGCAGCAAGGCCTGGTGCGACGTTTACGCCAGCACGTGGGTTTCGTGTTCCAGAACTTCAACCTGTTCCCTCATCGCACCGCCCTGGAAAACGTTATCGAAGGCCCGATCATCGTAAAGAAGATCCCGCACGCCGAAGCCGTTGCCCTGGGTAAAAAGCTGATGGCCAGGGTCGGCCTGGCGGGCAAGGAAGACGCGTACCCGCGTCGCCTTTCCGGTGGTCAGCAACAGCGTGTGGCGATTGCCCGTGCGCTGGCGATGGAGCCGGAAGTGATTCTGTTCGACGAACCTACCTCAGCCCTCGACCCGGAGCTGGTGGGTGAAGTGCTGGCGACCATCCGCAGCCTCGCCGAAGAGCGACGCACCATGGTCATTGTCACCCACGAAATGGGCTTTGCCCGGGACGTGGCGAACCGCGTGGTGTTTTTCGACAAGGGCGTGATCGTCGAACAAGGCGAAGCCAAGGCGCTGTTTGCCAACCCGAAAGAAGAGCGGACAAAGCAGTTTCTCAGCAAGTTTCTGAATAACGCTCACCACTGAAACATCGCCTCACTACTTGTCAACTTCCACGGATGGAAGTGACAACTACCCCTACTAACAAAATCTCTCGCTACGCTCTCTTCGTTTATTCATCCATCTGAACAATAGATAATTTTTTAGAGCTGCGTGCGGTACATATATATGTCCTGCAACAGAATAACCTCGCCTAAAATTCGCCAAACTCGGCGCCATCATCGAACCGTTCCTCGTCGTCAACAATGCAATAAAACCCCATAAACCAAGGCTAAGTTCGGCAGAGTGGTGCGGCTTATTAACTTCAATGCGTAGGAATTTTCTGAATAACACTAGATCCCATACTTAACTAGCCAGCTCTATTGACACCTATTCAAGCGCACTCTTATCTAGTCTCCAACAGGCGTTCAACCTCGCACTCATTCACTATTTAATTTCACACACAGTGAACAGTTTTGTTGCTCGGTAATTCACGCCTTTCGAACTTTCAGAAACGGACTTTCGCTGCAAGGCTTCAAGGAGAAACCCCATGACAAGCACTTCGAACAAACCCGAACTTGCGGCCCCGACCCTGGCGCAATCTCACAAGACCTGCATCAACATCACTTCGGCGGCGCACCTGCTGATCGATGTGGCGCCCTACTCCGGCATGGACGAAGGCGACCTGATCGAACTGTTCTGGGATAACTGCTATGTGGCCTCCAGAGTGCTGACGGCCGACGATGTCGGCCAACCGGTCCAACTGCGTGTGCCCGAAAGCTTCATCGCCAATGGCACCTCGCGCGTTCACTACCGGATCATGCAGATCGGGCAAGGACCAACCCTTTCAGCCATCAGACGGGTGCAAATCAAACTCGACTGCCCCGGCGGCCAACCGTCTGCGCTGTGCGGCGATGAAAACCAGAGTCTGGAGCCCGTGAATATCCCCGAGACCATTCGCCGCCAGGGAGTCAATCCGAACCAGATCAAGCGCGGGGTTCCTTTGACCATCGAGCCTTACCTGAACATGGCTGCCGACGACGAAATCACCCTGCGCTGGGGCGATGTGCGCATGGATCTGCCACGACTCAAGGCCGGCGATGTCGGCCAGCCAATCCAGGTCTGGGTGCCGCCGACGATCATTCTCGAAGCCGGCGAAGACCTGCGGCTGGAAGTGACTTACTGCATCCTCGACCGAGTGGGTAACAACTCCCGCTGGGCACCCCCGCGCCGGCTGAAGATCGGTTGCGCCAATCCCTACTTGAAGGCCCGGCCGAAAGAAATGCTCATGGCCGCCGAACCCCGCAAACACTGAGATCCGTGTAGCAGCTGGCGAAGCCTGCGTTCGGCTGCGTAGCAGTCGTAAATCCTGAGTCCACGATTAACCTGAATGACCGCGACGCCTGATTTCACGACTGCTGCGCAGCCGAACGCAGGCTTCGCCAGCTGCTACATGAATCTGGCGTACCGTCTTCTATGCATATTCCTAAAAGTTAGTTTATTAATTTTTTATACACGCTTAGGGTATATACACCGGACCACCGGACATTCTTGTTTTCGTTCGTCGCAACCATCGCGACGTTTCCATGAGATGTGAGGTAGGTATGGTCCGGAACACAATCACCCCAGTGCAGATCGCCAGGGCATTGCGTGCAGCCAAGGAGCGGCACTGATGTCCAGTCTGGCAGATGCAATCGTCCAGAGTGATCTGGACATCGCCCCCCTGTTGTTGCCCGCGCAGGTCTTGCGCAACGACGCACAAGCCATCAAGGCCGCCCATGAACTGGCGCAAGTCGCCCGTCTGCAAGCAGCCAAACGTGACCAGCAGCGCAAGCTGCCGTGGTCGGAAATCGAACAGTTCACCCGCAGCGGCCTGGGCAGCATTGCCATCCCGCGCGAGTACGGTGGCCCGCAGGTTTCGTTCGTCACCCTTGCCGAAGTCTTCGCGATCATTTCCGCGGCCGACCCGGCACTGGGACAGATCCCGCAGAACCAGTTCGGCATTCTCAACCTGGTGCTCGGCAGCGCCACCGAATCGCAAAAAAAACAGCTGTTCAAAAGCGTGCTCGACGGCTGGCGGATCGGTAACGCCGGACCTGAGCGCGGCACCAAAAACACCCTCGAACTCAAGGCACGAATCACCGCCAGCGGCGACGGCTTCATCCTCAACGGGCAGAAGTTCTATTCCACCGGCGCCCTGTTCGCCCACTGGGTCGCCGTCAAGGCGCTGAACGACGACGGCAAGCAAGTGCTGGCCTTCGTTCGTCGCGGCACTCCTGGCCTGCGCATCGTTGATGACTGGTCGGGCTTCGGCCAACGCACCACCGCCAGCGGCACCATTTTACTCAACAACGTGCAGGTCGACGCCGAGCTGGTGGTGGACAACTGGAAGATCAATGACAGCCCGAACATTCAGGGTGCCGTGTCGCAGCTGATTCAAGCAGCCATTGACGCCGGCATCGCCCGGGGCGCCATCGACGACGCCATCGCGTTCGTGAAAACCCGCGCACGACCGTGGATCGACGCCAAGGTCGAACGGGCCAGCGACGACCTCTATGTGATCGCCGACATTGGCAAATTGAAGATCGAACTACACGCCGCCGAAGCGCTGCTGCGCAAGGCCGGGCAAGTGCTCGATCAGGTCAACGCCGCGCCGCTCACCGCCGAGTCCGCCGCCCGCGCTTCAATTGCCGTGGCCGAAGCCAAAGTGCTGACCACCGAGATCTCGCTGCTGGCCAGCGAAAAGCTTTTCGAACTGGCCGGCAGCCGCGCCACCCTCGCCGAATTCAACCTCGACCGCCACTGGCGCAACGCCCGCGTGCACACGCTGCACGACCCGGTGCGCTGGAAATATCACGCCGTCGGCACCTATCACCTGAACGGCACGCTGCCCGCACGGCACTCCTGGATCTAACGACCAGAACACTTTTGACCAGATCTCTGGAGAAACACATGACTCTTTCTCACCACGTCGCGGTCATAACCAGCGATGAGCAAGCCCTGATCGTCGCCAGTGACCTGGCCGAAGATTTCAAACGCGACAGCGCCCTGCGCGACCGCGAGCGCCGTTTGCCACACCCGGAACTGGAAGTGTTTTCCCGCTCAGGGCTTTGGGGCATCAGCGTGCCAAAAGAATATGGCGGCGCCGGGGTTTCCAACGTCACCCTGGCCAAGGTGATCGCGCTGATCGCCCAAGCTGATGGTTCCCTCGGCCAGATCCCGCAGAACCATTTCTACGCGCTCGAAGTGTTGCGGGTGAATGGCAGCGAAGAGCAGAAAAAGCGCCTGTACGCAGAAGTATTGGCCGGTCAACGCTTCGGCAATGCCCTCGCGGAACTGGGCACCAAAACTGCCCATGACCGCGTCACCAGTCTGACCCCTGATCTGCACGGAGAACGTGACGGCTATCGCATCAACGGCCGTAAGTTCTACGCCACTGGGGCGATTTATGCCCAGCGCATTCCGACGTCGGTGGTGGACGAAAACGGTGTTCAGCAACTCGCTTTCGTCCCTCGTAACGCCAAGGGTCTGACAGTGATCGACGATTGGAGCGGCTTCGGTCAGCGCACCACCGGCAGCGGTTCGGTGGTGTTTGAAGATGTCTACGTCGCCGACGAAGACGTGATCCCGTTTCAGAGCGCGTTCGAGCGCCCGACCACCGTCGGCCCGCTGGCGCAGATCCTCCACGCCGCTATCGACACCGGTATCGCCCGTGCTGCCTATGAAGATGCGCTGCACTTCGTGCGCACCAAGACCCGGCCGTGGATCGATTCCGGCAACGACAAAGCCACCGAAGACCCACTCACCATCAAGAGCTTCGGCCACTTGAGCATTCGTCTGCACGCCGCCGAAGCCTTGCTGGAACGCTCCGGCGAATTCCTCGACAAGGCTCAGGCCAAGACCAACGCCGAGACCGTCGCCGCCGCGTCGATTGCCGTCGCTGAAGCCCGCGCCATCAGCACCGAGATTTCCCTCGCCGCTGGCAGCACGCTGTTTGAACTGGCCGGCAGCCAGGCAACTCTGATCGAACATGGTCTGGACCGTCACTGGCGCAACGCTCGGGTGCACACCCTGCACGACCCGGTGCGCTGGAAATATCACGCCATCGGCAACTACTACCTCAACGATGAAAACCCGCCACTGCGGGGGACCATCTGATGGCCGATGCCAAAAAGAAGATCCTGCTCAACGCGTTCAACATGAACTGCATCGGGCACATCAACCATGGTCTGTGGACACATCCACGGGACACTTCAACCCAATACAAGACGATCGAATACTGGACCGAACTGGCGCAACTGCTGGAGCGTGGACTGTTCGATGGCCTGTTCATCGCTGACATCGTCGGCGTGTACGACGTCTACCAAAACTCGGTGGACGTACCGCTCAAAGAGTCGATCCAACTTCCGGTCAATGACCCGCTGCTGCTGGTCTCGGCCATGGCCGCGGTCACCAAAAACCTTGGCTTCGGTCTCACTGCCAACCTGACTTACGAACCGCCGTATCTGTTCGCCCGACGCCTGTCCACGCTCGATCACCTGAGCCGTGGCCGGGTCGGCTGGAACATCGTCACCGGCTACCTCGACAGCGCCGCCAAAGCCATGGGTTTGAGCGAACAGGTGGAACACGACCGTCGTTACGACCAGGCCGACGAATACCTGCAAGTGCTCTACAAACTCTGGGAAGGCAGTTGGGAAAACGGCGCGGTGCTTAACGATCCGCAGCAGCGGATCTACGCGCAACCGGAGAAGGTGCACAAGGTCGAGCACAAGGGCGAGTTCTATCAGGTCGAGGGTTATCACCTCTGCGAGCCGTCGCCGCAGCGCACACCCGTGCTGTTCCAGGCCGGCAGTTCTGATCGCGGTTTGCTGTTCGCCGGGCGACATGCCGAGTGCGTGTTCATCAGCGGCCAGAACAAACCGTCGACCAAGGTTCAAGTGGACAAGGTGCGCGCCAGTGCCGTCGAGGCCGGGCGCAATCCTGAGGACATCAAGGTGTTCATGGGGCTGAACGTGATTGTCGGCGCCACCGAAGCGCTGGCCTGGGCCAAGCACGCCGAGTACTTGAGCTACGCCAGTGCCGAGGCCGGCGTGGCGCACTTCTCGGCGTCCACCGGGATCGATTTCTCCGAATACGAAATCGACGAACCGATCCAGTACGTGAAGAGCAACGCGATCCAGTCCGCTACCAAAAACCTGCAAAACAACGACTGGACCCGCCGCAAATTACTCGAGCAACACGCGCTGGGTGGCCGCTACATCACCGTGGTGGGTTCGCCTGAGCAAGTCGCCGATGAGCTGGAGTCTTGGATCGCCGAGACCGGGCTGGATGGCTTCAACCTGACGCGAATTGTCACGCCGGAAAGCTATGTGGATTTCATCGACTTGGTGATTCCGGAGTTGCAACGGCGCGGGTCGTACAAGACCGCTTACGACAGCGGCAGCCTGCGAGAAAAACTGTTTCACGGCGAGGCGCATTTGCCTGAGCAACACACTGGCGCGGCCTACCGGCGCTAAAAGCTTCGCGAGCAGGCTCGCACCCACAGGGATTGTGCGACCACTAAAGATCCACTGTGGGAGCGAGCCTGCTCGCGAAGAGGCCCGACCAAACACCACACATTTAATGCACTGACTGGAATAACCATCATGACCAAGAAACTCTTAACTCACCCAGTCAAAGCACTGGCCCTGGCCCTCGGCCTTTTCAGCTCCATCACCTTCGCCGCCGACGCGCCGCTGAAGGTCGGCACCACCGCCGCTTTCGCCATTCCCTTGGAAGCCGCCGTCGAAGAAGCCAAGAAACAAGGCCTGCAAGTCGACCTGGTGGAGTTCAGCGACTGGATCGCGCCCAACGTCAGCCTCGCCGCCGGCGACATTGACGTGAACTACTTCCAGCACGTTCCGTTCCTGGAAAACGCCAAGGCCGCCGCCGGTTTTGACCTGGTGCCGTTCGCGCCGGGAATTATCAACAACGTCGGTCTCTACTCTAAGAAATACAAAAGCTTCGACGAGCTGCCGGAAGGCGCCAGCGTGGCGATCGCCAATGACCCGATCAACAGCGGTCGTGGTTTGCAACTGCTGGCCAAGGCTGGCCTGATCACCCTCAAACCGGGCGTCGGCTACAAAGCCACCGAAGAAGACATCGTCGCCAACCCGAAAAAAATCAAAATCCTGCAGGTCGAAGCCGTGCAACTGGTACGCGCCTATGACGACGCCGATCTAGTTCAGGGTTACCCAGCCTACATTCGCTTGTCGAAGACCTTCGATGCCGGCTCCGCCCTGCTGTTCGACGGCCTCGATCACAAGGAATACGTGATCCAGTTCGTGATCCAGCCGAAAAGCAAAACCGATCCACGCCTGATCAAATTCGTCGACATCTACCAGCATTCGCCGGCCGTTCGTGCCGCGCTGGATAAAGCCCACGGCAAGCTCTACCAAGCCGGTTGGGAAAGCTGAATATGACGGCAGCCACCCAACTGCGACTGGAGATTCCAGAGCCCCACAAAGTCGAACAGACCGAACTGCATCCAACGCTCAACCGCGCTCACGTACGCTTCATCGGTCTGGGCAAAACCTACAACGGCCAGCAAGGTCCGGTTGCCGCGCTGCACGGCATCGACCTGGCGATCCAGCGCGGTGAAGTGTTCGGCATCATCGGCCGCAGCGGCGCCGGCAAGTCGTCGCTGATTCGCACCATCAACCGCCTGGAACAACCGAGCACGGGCCGCGTGCTGATCGATCAGGTCGACATCGGCGAGTTCGATGAAGACCGCCTGGTGGCGCTGCGGCGGCGCATCGGCATGATCTTCCAGCACTTCAACCTGATGTCGGCCAAAACGGTTTGGCAGAACGTCGAGTTGCCGCTGAAAGTCGCCGGTGTGCCAAAGGAAAAACGCGAGCAGAAAGTCCGCGAACTGCTGGAACTGGTGGGCCTGCAAGAGAAACACAAGGCCTACCCGGCACAGCTTTCCGGCGGGCAGAAACAGCGCGTCGGCATCGCTCGGGCACTGGTGCATGACCCGGCGATTCTGCTGTGCGACGAAGCCACTTCGGCGCTGGACCCGGAAACCACGCAATCGATCCTCGGCCTGCTGCGCGAGATCAATCAGCGCCTGGGCCTGACCATCGTGCTGATCACTCACGAGATGGCGGTGATTCGCGATATCTGTGATCGAGTCGTCGTGCTGGAACACGGACGAATCGTCGAGCAAGGCCCGGTCTGGGAAGTCTTTGGCAATCCGCAGCACGAGGTCAGCAAAACCTTGCTGGCGCCGTTGCAACATGGTTTGCCGGAGGAACTGCAAAGCCGCTTGCAGGCACATCCACAGTCCTCGGACGCCGCTGTTGTGCTGCGTTTGCAGTTCACCGGCAGCGCCAGCGACGAGCCAGACTTGGCCGCGTTGTTCAGTGCCCTCGGCGGTCGCGTGCGCTTGCTGCAAGGTGGCGTGGAACGGATTCAGGGCCACGCCCTCGGGCAATTGCTGCTGGCGGTGACCGGTTCGTCCCTCGGCGCAGAGGAATTGCGTCAACGCGCCGGCAACTGGGCGCAACAGGTGGAGGTGCTGGGTTATGTGGTTTGATCGCTTGCTGCAAGGCTTCATCGACACCTTCCTGATGGTCGGCGTGTCGTCATTGATCGCGCTGCTGGCGGGCATTCCGCTGGCGGTGATTCTGGTCACCAGCTCCAAAGGCGGGATCTATGAAGCACCGGCGCTGAACCGCGCGTTGGGCGCATTCGTGAACCTGTTCCGCTCGATTCCGTTTCTGATTTTGATGGTGGCGCTGATTCCGTTTACCCGGCTGATCGTCGGCACCACGTACGGCGTTTGGGCGGCCGTGGTGCCGCTGACCATTGCCGCCACGCCGTTCTTTGCGCGCATCGCCGAAGTCAGTTTGCGGGAGGTCGATCACGGGCTGATCGAAGCGGCGCAGGCGATGGGTTGCCGGCGCTGGCATATCGTTTGGCATGTGTTGTTGCCTGAGGCGTTGCCGGGGATTGTCGGCGGTTTCACCATCACCCTGGTGACCATGATCAACTCATCGGCCATGGCGGGGGCGATTGGTGCCGGCGGGTTGGGAGATATCGCTTATCGGTACGGGTATCAGCGGTTTGATAGCCAGATCATGTTGACGGTGATTGTGTTGCTGGTGGTGTTGGTGGCGGTGATTCAGTTGGGCGGGGATCGGTTGGCCCGGGGTCTCAATAAGCGTTGAGCCTGGCTGAAGTTATTGGTTGTCAGTGATACCGCTTTCGTCGGAACGCCGCCCGGAGCCGGCTCGCTCCCACATTGATCGCGTCGTACACAAATCTTGTGTTCACTGCCGGTCCAGTGTGGGAGCGAGCCTGCTCGCGATGGCTGCGAAGCAGCCTTCTGTCCCATGGCGTATATTCGGCAAATCCCAATTGCCTGCGCAGCCGACCATGAAACAGACTCCCACCGACCTTGAGCAGATCACCTCCACCACCCTGGGGCATTACAACTCGGTGGCTGAAAGTTTTCGCGAAGGGACTCGCGATCATGATGTCAGCCAGAACATTGCTGCGCTGCTGCGGCATGTTCAGGGGGAGGCACCGTTCGACATTCTCGATTTTGGCTGCGGGCCGGGTCGTGATTTGCAAACCTTCACGCGCATGGGCCACACCGCTGTCGGGCTTGATGGCTCGGAGAAGTTTGCGCAGATGGCGCGCGAAGACAGTGGTTGCGAGGTCTGGCAGCAAGATTTTCTGAAGCTGGATTTGCCGGCTGAGCGCTTTGACGGGATCTTCGCCAATGCGGTGTTGTTTCATATTCCGCGTCAGGAATTGCCTCGGGTGTTGAAGGAGTTGCGCGGGGCCCTGAAGCCGGGTGGTGTGTTGTTCAGTTCCAATCCGCGTGGCGAGAATCAGGAGGGGTGGAATGGGCCGCGTTATGGGGCATACCACGATCTTGAGTCGTGGCAGCAATTGCTGACGGCGGCGGGGTTTGTGGAGTTGGAGCATTACTACCGGCCGGCGGGGCTGCCGCGAGAGCAGCAGCCTTGGTTGGCGAGTGTTTGGCGCAAGCTTGCATAGTCTGACAGGACGCCTTCGCGAGCAGGCTCGCTCCCACAGGGAACCGCGTCCGCCTAGACAACTCGGTCAACTGTGGGAGCGAGCTTGCTCCGGGCGGCGTTCCGACGATGAGCGCGCAGCGCTCGCTATTGCGCCTCTTTCTTCGGTTCGCGGATTTTGTACCAGGCCACATAAAGCGCCGGCAAAAACAGCAATGTCAGCAACGTCGCAATAATAATCCCGCCAATCATCGCGTAGGCCATCGGCCCCCAGAACACTTCCCGGGCGATCGGGATCATCCCCAGGCTCGCTGCCGCTGCCGTCAACAGAATCGGCCGGCGACGATGCTCCGTGGCTTGCACCACGGCATCCCACGGCGCATGACCGTCCTTCTCCAGGGCGTCGATCTGCGTCACCAGAATCACCGAGTTGCGGATGATGATGCCGATCAGCGCCAGAATCCCCAGAATCGCCACAAAGCCCATGGGCGTGCCCGTCGGGATCAGCGCTATCACCACGCCAATCAGCCCGAGCGGCGCGACGCTGGCCACCAGGAACAGCTTCTGCACGCTGTGCAACTGGATCATCAGGAAGGTCGCCATCAAAAACAGCATCAACGGCACAACCTTGGCAATTGGCCCCTGGGCCTTGCCGCTTTCCTCCACTGTGCCGCCGGTGGCGACCTTGTAGCCCACCGGCAAACTGGCGGCGAATTTATCGATGTCGGGTTGAAGTTGTTTCACCAGGTCGGTCGGCTGAATCTCATCGCGCACCGCCGCCTTGATGGTGATGGTCGGTTTGCGGTCGCGGCGCCAGACCAGCGGTTGCTCAAGTTCATAACGCACGGAAGCGAACGCCAGCAGCGGAATCGACGTGCCGCCCGGCGTGACGATCTGCAAATTCTGCAGGGTTTCCGGGGTGCCGCGTTCGGCGTCTTCCGCACGCCCCACCACGTCGATCAGGTAGATGTCGTCATCGACCTGAGTCACTGGCACACCGACCACGATGCTGTTCATCAGGTTGGCCACGTCTTCCGACGACAGCCCCAATTGCCGCGCCTTGTCCTGTGCGATGTCGATGCGCAGGACTTTGCCCGGTTCGTTCCAGTCGTAAATGATCTCACCGATGTGCGAGTTTTTATCCAGTTCGGTGGCCAGGGCAATGGCGTGCTTGCGCACCTGATCGATGTCCTTGCCGCTGACCCGGTACTGAATCGGCCGACCCACCGGCGGGCCCATTTCCAGCGCCTGGACGTAGCTGCCGATACCGACAAAATCTTTGCGTAGCCGCTCGCGCAAGCGCTGGCTAAGCGCGTTACGCGATTCCAGCCCTTTACTGACGATGACCAATTGCGCGTAGTACGGGTTCTGCAATTGCTGGTCGAGCGGCAGGTAGAAACGGATCGCACCTTCGCCGATGTAAGTGCTCCAACGCACGATGTCCGGGTCGCCCTTGAGCGTCGCCTCGAGCTTGTCTACCGCCTTGCGGGTTTCGGCGATCGAGGCGTTTTGCGGCAGGTTCAGGTCGACGAGGATTTCCGGGCGGTCCGAGGACGGGAAGAACTGGTTCTGCACGAACTGCATGGAAAACACCGACGCCACAAACAGCGCAACGGTGATGCCGATCGCCCACCAGCGATTGCGCATGGCCCAAAGCAAGCCGTAATTGAACGTCCGACCGATGCGCCCCGGTTCTGCGTCGTGAGGTTTCACGTTGGCGCTGAGGATGTGCACGCCGATCACCGGGGCGAACAGCACTGCGACAATCCACGACACGATCATGGCCACCGCGATCACCGCGAACAGCGTGAAGGTGTACTCGCCGGCCGAGCTCGCGTTCAGGCCGATGGGCACGAAACCGGCCACCGTCACCAACGTACCGGTGAGCATCGGGAACGCGGTCGATGTGTAGGCGAACGTGGCCGCTTGCTCCTTGGTCTCGCCCATTTCCAGGCGCGTGACCATCATCTCGACGGTGATCATCGCGTCGTCCACCAGCAGCCCGAGCGCAATGATCAACGCACCGAGGGAAATCCGCTGCATGGTGATGCCACTGTATTCCATGAAGACGAAGACCATCGCCAGCACCAGCGGGATCGAGCACGCCACCACCAGCCCGGCGCGCACGCCGAGGCTGATGAAGCTAACGATCAGCACGATTACCACCGCTTCAAACAACGCGCTGGTGAAGCCGCCGACGGCTTTTTCCACCACTTCGGCCTGGTCGGAAACGTTGTGCACACCGACGCCCACCGGCAGGTCGGCGGTCAGGTCATTCATGCGCTGGTGCAGCGCCTTGCCGAACGCCTGAATGTTGCCGCCCTTCTTCATCGCAATGGCGAGGCCGATGGCTGGATGGCCGTTAAAGCGGAATTCCGGCGTCGCCGGGTCAACGTAGCCACGGCTGATTTCGGCGACGTCGGCCAAGCGGTAGAAGCGATCGTTGAGTCGCAGGTTGACGTTTTCCAGGTCTTTCTCCGAGGCAAACTGCCCCGTCGTGCGCACGGAAATCCGCTCGGGACCGGCCTCGATTACACCGGCCGGGGTCACCGCGTTTTGCGATTGCAGGCTCTGCACCACCTGACGCTGATCGATGCCCAGCGCCGCCAGTTTGCGAGTGGAGAAGTTCAGGTAGAGGACTTCATCCTGCTCGCCGACCATCTCGACCTTGCCCAGCCCCGGCACTTCGCGGATCTCGGCGCGGACCTGCTCGACGTAATCGCGCAATTGGCGCATCGACAAACCGTCGGCGGTAAAGGCGTACACCGAACCAAACACATCACCGAATTCATCGTTGAACCCCGGCCCTTGCAGGCCTTGTGGGAAGTCGCCGCGAATGTCGTTGATCTTCTTGCGCACCTGATACCAGATTTCCGGGATGTCCTTGGCGCTGGTGGTATCACGCAAGTTAACGAAAACCGTCGACTCGCCGGGGCGGGTGTAGCTTTTCACATAGTCGAGCGAGTCGAGCTCTTCGAGTTTTTTCTCGATCCGGTCAGTGACCTGCTTAAGGGTTTCTTCCTGGGTCGCGCCCGGCCAGCGGGTCTGGATCACCATGGTTTTGATGGTGAACGACGGGTCTTCCTCGCGGCCGAGGTTCATGTACGAGAACACGCCCATCAGCAGCGCGACGAACATCAAATACCAGACAAACGACTGATGTTTGAGGGCCCATTCGGATAAGTTGAAACTCCCTTTCATTGCGGGCTGTCCTCATCGATTTTTACTTTTTGCCCCGGTTTCAGGCTATTCACGCCGGCACTGACCACTCGCTCGCCGGACTTCACACCGTTGGCCAGGACCATCGTTGAATCAGTGCGGCTGATCAGGCTGACGTCTCGCGGGGAAACGGTTTGGGTCTGCGGGTCGATGACCCAGATCCGCGGTTTTCCATCGACCTCCTGGAGCGCGGTCAGGGGCAGTTCGATACGCGGTTTGATCGCAGAGCTGAGGGTCACGCTGATCGCCGTGCCCAGGCGAAACCCCGGTGGCGTGTCGGTCAGTGTCAGGCGGGCGCGACGGGTACGGGTCGCGCTTTGCGCCTGAGGTTCGATTTCGCGAACGATGGCAGTGGTGGTGATGCTTGGGTCGAGCTGGACGGCAACCTGAAACACCACGTCTTCCGGTAACTGGTCGACCAGGGTGTCCGGTAGATCGATCACGGCTTCCTTGATGTCCGGCTGCGCCAGGGTCACCACTTGCTGGCCGGCAGAGACGACTTGCCCGGCTTCGGCGCTCCACGCGGTGACGATGGCTTTGTGGTCGGCGCGCAGTTCGACGTAGTTGAGCTGGTCCTTGGCCTGATCGACCGCAGCCTTCGCTTGATCGAGGGAGGCCTGGGTGGTTTTGAGGTCGGTCTGTGCGATGTCGAGTTGCGCCTGGGCGCCCACGCCGCGATCGAATAACTCTTGCTGACGCCGGGCGTTGGCCTGGGCGTTGATGAGTTGCGCCTGGACGCTGGCCAGATTGCCCTGAGCAGAACGCAACTGGTTCTGCTGATCGGTGGGGTCGAGCGTGGCGAGCAGCGCGCCCTTATCGACTTCGGCACCGACATCGACGTTACGGCTGGCGATACGCCCCGGCACCCGGAACCCGACATTGCTTTCGTAACGGGCCTGGATGCTGCCGGCGAAGCGGCCCAGGCTTTCTTCGTCCAGCGCCTGGACCTTGATCGATAGCACCGGACGCACCGGCTCCGGCGGCGGTTCTTTTTTCGAGCAGGCCACCAGCATCACACCGGCGCACACCAGTAACAGACGCTTCATGGCTGGGCTCCCTCGGCTAAATCCTTATAGGTGTTTTCGGCGATCTCCACCTTCACGCCAGGGTGCAGCAACTGGCCGCCGGCGATGACGACTTTTTCGCCACCCTTCAGGCCTGCGCTGATGATCACTTTGCCAGTCAGGTAGCGGCCGACCGTGACGGTGTGTAGCTGCGCCTTGCCCTCGCCGTCCACCAGCCACACGGCCGGGTCGCTGAGATTTTTGGTCAGTGCCGACCAGGGCAGTTCGACCGCTGATTTGCCCGGCGTCTTCGCCGTGGCACTCACCACCGAGCCGAGCTGCATGCCTTCCGGTAGTCCGTTGAGAGTGACTTTGACCTGCACCGTGCCGGTCTGCGCGGAGACGGCCGGGGTGATTTCCCGAACACTGCCGGTGGTTTTGATCGCGGGGTTGTCGAGCAGGCTTACGACCACCGTTTTGCCTTCTGGCGGCTCTGTCAGCAGCGATTCGTAGACGTTGAACACCGCGTCGCGCTCGCCGTCCCGGGCCAGGCTGAAAATCGGCACGGTGGCCTGCACCACCTGGCCAACCTCGGCCTGACGCGCGGTAATCACCCCCGGCGCGTCGGCGACCAACGCGGTGTAGCTCAGTTGTTCACGGGCGTTGGCCAGTTGCGCCTGGGCCGCCGTCAGGGCGCTTTGGCTGCTGCGCAAGGCGGCTTGGGCGGAATCGAACTCGCTCTGGCTGGTGTAGCCCTTGGGCAGGAGTTTTTGCTGGCGAACGAAAGCGGCGGCGGTCTGTTTGACTCGGGCCTGTTCGGCAACAACCTGCGCCTGAGCCGAGTCGACGCTGGTTTGCAGGTCCTTGGGATCGAGTTTTGCCAGAACCTGTTTGGCCGAAACCCGATCACCGACATCGACTGCACGCTGAATGATCTTGCCGGCAACGCGGAACGACAGGTCGGTCTGGACCCGTGCCTGAACATCACCGGTCAGGGTCACCGTCGCCGCGTAATCCGCCGATTTGACCTCTTGCACGAACACCCGAGGGCGGTCCTTCTCGACCGGTTTTTTATCGCCACAGGCGCTCAGCAGGACAAGGAGGCTCAGGCCAACCACTGTTTTCAATCCGGGACCTACCATGCAGACTCCTTTGCGTTGTACGTTCGTGCCAATGGCGATACGACTGTGAGCTTAGAACAGGGTTCCAAGGGTGCGCCTCACGGTTTGAAATAAAGCCTGGCGCACGATGACGTCGACAATAAGGCAGAATCGCGCACCACGCAGCAGGAAGCTTCCCATGCTCAAAACCCTCGCGGTGGCCAATTACCGCTCGATCAATAAATTGGTGATTCCACTGGGCAGGTTGAACCTGATCACCGGCCCCAACGGCAGCGGCAAATCCAACCTCTACCGCGCGCTGCGCCTGCTGGCGGAAACCGCTCAGGGCGGCGTGGTCAATGCGTTGGCCCGCGAGGGTGGGCTGGATTCGACCTTCTGGGCCGGGCCGGAAAACATCAGCCGACGCATGCGTAATGGCGAAGTCCCGATCGAGGCGACCGTTCGACACGGCGCAGTACGCCTGCGTCTGGGGTTTGCCGGGGAAGATTTCAGCTATTCGATTGCCTTGGGCCTGCCGGCACCGACGCGCTCGTACTTTGCCCTGGACCCGGAAATCAAAAAAGAATGCATCTGGTCCGGGCCGTTCTACCGCTCTGCCAGCCTGCTGGTGGACCGCGAAGGCCCGATGATCCGCGCTCGCGAAGGTCGCAGCTGGGAAGTACTGACCCAGCACACGCCGAATTTCGACAGCCTGTTCGATCAGGTCGGCAGCTTGCGTACCTCACCGGAAGTCCTGCAACTGCGCGAGTTCATCCGCCGTTGGCGCTTCTACGATCACTTTCGCAGCGACGCCGATGCGCCGGTTCGCCAACCTCAATTGGGCACCCGTACGCCGGTATTGCATCACGACGGCCGCGACCTCGCCGCTGCGTTGCAAACCATCCGCGAAATCGGCGATCCGGAGGCTTTGCAGACCGCGATCAGCGACGCGTTCCCCGGGGCGCGCTTGAATATCGAGCAGTTGCAGGGCGGACGGTTTGCCATCGAGTTTTATCAGGAAGGGTTGTTGCGGCCGTTATCAGCGGCCGAGCTGTCGGACGGGACGTTGCGGTATTTGTTGCTGGTGGCGGCGCTGTTGACGCCTCGGTCACCGACGTTGATGGTGCTGAACGAGCCGGAAACCAGTTTGCACCCGGACCTGTTGCCCGCGTTGGCGCGGTTGATTATCCGGGCGTCAGAGCAGTGTCAGGTGTGGGTGGTTTCTCATGCGCGGCGGTTGATCTCGGCGTTGCAGGAGGATCCGGAGTGCAATTGCATTGTGCTGGAGAAGACATTGGGCCAGACCGGGATTGTCGGGCAGCGGATGCTGGATGAGCCGGCGTGGTATTGGCCGGATTGAGCGGCGCCTGATAGGCCACTTTCGCGAGCAAGCCCGCTCCCACAGTTGACCGAGTTGTCTCGGCGGACACGATCTAATGTGGGAGCGGGCTTGCTCGCGAAGGCGATCGAAAGATCACAACATCGGTCAGGTCATCACCCCTGCCACTTCCCACCCTCGACAATCACGCTCTCAGGCTTGGTGTCATCGCTCAGCTCTTTACGCACATATTGGTCATACAGTTTGAGCAAAAACTTCTCTTCACCCAGCTTCGCCAACTCGGCATTCACCCAATCACGCAGCTCGATATTGCCCTTCTTCACCGCCGACGCAATCGGCGCTTCAGCGCCCAACGTCTGGGTCAGCACGCGATAGCCAGGGTTCTGCTTCGCCCAGCTGAACAGCACCAGATTGTCCTGCGCATACGCATCGCCGCGCCCATTGGCCAACGCTTGCAGAGATTCAGAGTTTTTCTCGAACTTGAGCAGTTTCCAGTCCGGATGATTCTTGGTCAGCCAGATATCGGCCGTAGTGCCGGTGGTGACGATGGTGGTGCGAGTCGCCAGGTCATCAAGGTTTTTCACCGAACTGGCCTGCGGCACCAACGCCTGCACCGCCACCTTAAGATTCGGATTGGTGAATTCCACCGCTTCCTTGCGCTCGGGGGTAACGGTCATGTTGGCCAGGATCAAATCGACCTTGTCACTTTGCAGGAACGGAATCCGGCTCGCCGGTTCTACCGCGACGAACTCGACCTTGTTCTCATCGCCCAGCAGATCTTTGGCGAATTGACGGCCGATGTCGGTATCGAATCCGACGTAACGCCCGGCTTCATTGACGAAACCAAACGGCGGTTTATCGGTGAAGACACCGACGATCAACTTGTCCCGGGCTTTGATTTTTTCCAGATAGCTGTCACTGGTGGCCGCCGGTTTGGCGGGTTCTTCGGTTTTGTTGCAACCGGCCAGCAACGCGAGGCCGAGCAGCGGGAGTAGCAGCAGAGAAGACTTGGCAGTTTTCATAGCAGTTCCAGTTCCTTTGTTTGAGTCGTTTTGGGTAGTGCGGCGACGTAGGAGAACTTCTCCAGGAACTGCTGCGCTCGTGCGGTTTGCGGGTTCGTAAAGAAAATCTCGGGAGGGTTTTGCTCAAGGATTCGCCCGGCATCCATGAACACAATGCGGTCAGCCACGGCACGGGCGAAGGCCATTTCATGGGTGACGATCAATAGGGTCATGCCCTCGCGGGCCAGGCCCTGGATGACTTCCAGCACTTCCTTGACCATTTCCGGGTCGAGGGCGGCGGTGACTTCATCGAACAACATGACGTTCGGGTTCATGCACAGCGAACGGACGATGGCGATGCGTTGCTGCTGGCCACCGGAGAGCTGACGCGGGAAGGCATCGCGCTTGTCCGAAAGGCCCACGCGCTCAAGCAACGCTTCAGCCTGGGCACGGGCCTCGCGACGGTCGCGCTTTTGCACTTTGACCGGGCCGAGCAGCAGGTTGTCGAGCACGCTCATGTGCGGGAACAGGTGATAACTCTGGAACACCATGCCGATCTGCTGCCGTACTTCGCGCCAGTCTGTGGCCTTGTCCAGCAACTCACGACCGGCAAAATTCAAGCTACCGCTGTGGGCGATTTCAAGACCGTTCAGGCAACGCAGCAAGGTGCTTTTACCGCAGCCGCTGGGGCCGAGGATGACGATCACTTCGCCTGACTTCACTTGCAGGTCGATCTCTTTGAGCACCTGCTGCTCACCGAAAAACTTGTTGAAACCCTTGAACTCGATCAATGCGCTCATGCTTGCGTCCAGCGCCGCTCCAGCACGCGCGAGGCGGCCGAGAGCGGGTAGCAGATGAAAAAGAAAAACAGGAACAGTGCGCCGTAGATCAGCACCGATTCGTAGGTGCGTTCGATGATCTGCTGGCCGACCTTGATCACGTCGACCACGCCAATCAGCACCGCCAACGAGCTGGTCTTGATGATCCGCGTGTAGACGTTGATGGTCGGCGGCGTCATGCGTTTCAGCGCCTGGGGCAACAGCACGTAGCCGTAGAGTTGCGGGCCGTTCAGGCCGATCGACAACCCTGCCTCACGCTGACCACGCGGCAACGAGTGCAACGCACCGCGCACCACTTCGCCGACTTCGCTGGCGCCCCACAACGACAACACCAGCACTGCGCACCAGAAACTCGGAATGCTCAGGCCGAAGAAAATCGGCAGACCGAAGAACAGCAAATACAGCCAGACCAACACTGGGATGGCCCGGAACAGTTCCAGATAAACGCGCAGGATTGCGTTCAGCCATTTCGAATTCAGCGTGCGCAAAACGCCATAGAGCACGCCGCCAACGGTGCTGATGGCGATGCTCAGGAAAGAGATCGACAAGGTTTGCGCAGCGCCCTTGCCCAGTGGCGGCAACGACACCCACAGCAATTCAAGACCCGAACTGGCCATGCTGGAGCCTCCTTTCCAGGCGGCTGAGCAATAGCGACAGCGGTAGAAACAACAGCACGCAAATCAGCGTCAGCACGGCGAGCATTTCGTAGGTTTTGTAGTAGAGCGCGATGTAGCTTTTGGTGGTGTAGAGAATCTCCGGCACCGCCACCGCCGAGACCACGGTGGTTTCCTTGAGCAGGAAAATGAAATTGGCGAACAGCGACGGCAGGCTGAGGATGCCGGCTTGCGGCAGGATCACGTAGCGCAGCAATTGCCCGTGGGACAGGCCAATGGAGCGGCCGGACTCGAGCTGCGCCTGTGGCACCGCGTCGACGCCGGCACGCAGCACTTCGGTGAGGTAGGCGCCGCCGAGGAAGGTCATGGTGATGATCGCCGCCGCAAAGCCCGAGACCTTGATACCTAAAGCCGGCAAGGCGAAGTAGACGAAGAACAGTTGAATCAACAGCGGGGTGTTGCGCGCCAGTTCCACATACAGCCCGACCAGGCGCTGCAAGTAAGCCGTGCGGAACACCAGAATCGTCGCGTTGATCAGCGCCACCAGCAACGACGTGCCAATGGCGATAAAGCCGACCTGCAGCGTCACGCCCACGGCGTTAAGAAACGCCGGCAAGGTGCTGAGGATAAATGCGTAATCGAAGTTCATTGAACATCCTGGACGCCGCAGGGTGAGCGACGGTGGTGCAGTCCATGGGCGGTGGATAACTACCCGGCAGGCACCGACTTTAAAGGTATAAAAAGAAGAATTTAAATACCGTTAAAGCATATTGATATCACGCAAAAAACTATCCTCCGCATTTGCTGTGGCGGCGGAAGACGACTATTTTTCTTTGCGCTGTAGGAAGGATCTTTTTTTCAGAATCCCCCTCCAAGGATGCACAGCTTTTGGCCAGACTCCCCGGCCGAACCATCACAAGGAAGAGAAAAATGGCTGACGCAAAAGTGCCACAGCGGCTGGATCCGCAGGACATCGTGAAGTTGTTGATGGCGTTGCGCAGGGCGTTGAAGGCCGGGGTGGCCTGAACCTTTAAGCTTGGCGCAATAAAAAAACGCCGACGCTATACCAGCCGTCGGCGTTTGAAACCTTGAAGGGGTTTACCTCGCGAATCAGAACGCCGGCAATACCGCGCCGCTGTACTTCTTCTCGATGAATGCTTTCACTTCAGGACTGGTCAAGGCCTTGGCCAGTTTCTGGATGGCAACGCTGTCCTTGTTGTCCGGACGAGCCACCAGGAAGTTCACGTAAGGCGAATCTGCACCTTCGATCACCAGCGCGTCTTTAGCCGGGTTCAGACCTGCTTCCAGCGCGTAGTTGGTGTTGATCATGTCCAGGTCGACCTGGTCCAGAACACGCGGCAGCATGGCCGATTCCAATTCCTTGAACTTGAAGTTGTGCGGGTTCTTGGCGATGTCTTTAGGGGTGGCCAGAGCGTTTTTCGGGTCCTTCAACTCGATCAGGCCAGCCTTCTGCAGCAGGATCAGGGCGCGGCCGCTGTTGCTGCCTTCGTTGGGGATAGCGATGGTTGCGCCGTCTTTCAGCTCAGCCAGGGTTTTGACTTTCTTCGAGTAGCCGCCGAAGGGTTCGACGTGCACGCCGATCACGGTCACCAGGTGGGTGCCTTTGCCTTCGTTGAAGCTCTTCAGGTACGGCAGGGTCTGGAAGTAGTTGGCGTCCAGACGCTTCTGATCGACCTGTACGTTCGGCTGAACGTAGTCGGTGAAGACTTTGATTTCCAGGTCCACGCCTTCTTTGGCGAGGGTGGGTTTGATCAGTTCCAGAATCTCGGCGTGTGGAACCGGGGTCGCCGCAACTACCAGTTTCTCGCCAGCCTGGGCCAGGCCCGCGGTCAGGGCAGCCGCCAATGCGGTGAACAACAGAACCTTTTTCATGCAGTGTCCTTATCGAAAATCGCGGTCGTGATCGACGACGGCTTGTTTAGTACGAGTGCCAGTGAAGTGCTATCGCTGGCGTGACGCGGACAATACCGGGATTTTTTAT
Source organism: Pseudomonas sp. Root329 (assembly GCF_001424925.1). Lineage (NCBI taxonomy): Bacteria > Pseudomonadati > Pseudomonadota > Gammaproteobacteria > Pseudomonadales > Pseudomonadaceae > Pseudomonas > Pseudomonas sp. Root329. The sequence continues at coordinate 126,869 of NZ_LMCV01000048.1, forward strand.
TCCCGAACAATATCTTTTATTCACTTTCATATTCCATTTTGTTCATACAGATCGCTACAGCGTCTGCGTCAGGCTTTCGAGCAAATGCTTGAGTGCAGATCGCTCGGCAGCCGTGCCGTTTTTAATCAGCTGAGCAGCTTGTTTCTCGATCTGCACCAATGACGGCGGCGCCTCGGGCAGATTCAAATGCTCGGGCAAAATCTCATCGCCGGTGCTGACCAGCAACGCAAAGTGAATGACGTTCTCCAGCTCTCGGGTATTGCCCGGCCAACTGTGTTGCTCTAACAAATGCTGCGCGGCTTCGCTGATCAGCGGCACCGGCAGGTCCAGACGCTGGCTATAGATGCCGAGGAAATATTCGGACAGCGACAGAATATCGCCCACCCGTTCACGCAAGGCCGGCAGTTCAAGCTGGCCCTCGCTGAGGTAGTGGTAAAGCCGCTCATGGAATTTTCCGGCGGCCACCGCTTGGGCCAGGTCGATGCTGGTCGCGGCAACCAAACGCACGTCCACAGGGCTCGGTTGTTGAGCGCCGACCCGTGTGACTTCGTGGTTTTCCAGCGCCGCGAGCAATTTGATCTGAATCGGTAGCGGCAGGTCGCCGATCTCATCCAGGTAGAGCGTCCCGCCGTTGGCAGAACCGAACCAACCCGCACGACTGCTGGCCGAACCGCTGTAACTACCAGCGGCATAACCGAACAATTCAGCATCAGCGTAGGTCGGACTGATCGCGCCGCAATTGACCGAGACGAACAACCCACCGCGATCACTCGCACGATGGATGTGCCGCGCGAGCAACTCCTTGCCGCTGCCGGTTTCGCCACGGATCAACACCGAGATCGAGCGCGGTGCCAATAGCTCCAGCTCCTGGCGTAACTGACGTGAACGCGGATCGACAAACACCAGCGCCTTGGCGCGAATGCTCAGGGGACTTTTTTCTGCATCGGGGAAGGTCAGCAGCGGCTGACCGAAGGCTTCAAAACTCATGGCAGACTCCCGCCCTAAACCGCCGGGAGACGGGGGGCGTGTTTTAAAAAACAAAAGCAAAAAAGAAAAGGTTAAGCACGTCGCAGAGCGTGGTGTTCCATTCGGTTTTGCAGCCGATAGAGATACGCAAACCCCTGCTCCCAGCGTTGGTGACCGGACTTCACGTTGATGTGCCCGGCACCCGACAAAATCCCCGCCTCGGCGCCCCAGTGACGTGCCAGTTCCAATGCACGCGGTGTGCTGACGGCGCTGTCGTTGTCGGAGCTGACAACCTGACTCGGGAACGGCAGCAGGTTTGTCGGAATCGGTGCGAAATTGCGCAGGGCCGGTGCGCAGGCCGGACGCTCGACGTCCGCGGGGGCGACCAGCAAGGCGCCGCGAACCTGACGCAAAAACTGCACGGGCGCCGTGGCCGCCCAATGCGCGACAGTGATGCAACCCAGGCTATGGGCGATCAGGATCACCGGCGTGCTGTCAGCGGCAATCGCCTCAGCCAGTGCCGCGACCCAGTCTTCACGACGCGGCGTCAGCCAGTCGGCCTGCTCCACCCGCGCGCTGTTCGGCAGGCTGTTCTGCCAATGGCTTTGCCAATGATCTTCTGGCGATCCTTGCCAGCCCGGCACAATCAGGTAGCGAATTGATTCGTTGCGCATGGGGGGAGCTCTCCTGCTGCGTGTCTTTTCCAGAGCAAGTATAGGGAGGAGAGTTATATTCGTTAAGGAATAAGAAGCTATTTATTAAGATCTATAAAGCATATACGGCAGTTTTGAATAGACAAAAAAAGGGGCCGCACCCTGCCAAGGAGACGGCCCCGGAAACTCAAAATCTGTTAGCGCGATCAACATCACTGGATGCGATGATTGGCTGAAATGGTTATCTAATAAAGGAATATTTAATTAATTTGTTAGATTAAAAAAACATATGCCAATCACACCACAGTGACCGCTGAGCACCACTGCTCGCGTCATAACGTAGCGACCTTTTGGGTCAGATTGATGACGAGCGCCTTTGCCGTTTTGAGTTTCCGGGCACATCGATCAAGCCTGAGCGGCACGAACCTCCTGCGCCTCTGCTGTTTCCGTGCGCACAAACCGGTTCGCCCGCCCAAACGTCCCGAAATCATTGAACCGCACGCCCATCTCGCGCATCACTTTATGCGCCACCGGCACGGTCATCTGACGGATGTAAAACGGTTCCTTCACCACAAAATGATGAATCCCGTGAGTGCTACCGAAGTTGAAGCAGAACGCCTGCAACGGCCACATCCACCAAGGGTTCAGCACCTGGGTCTGCTGGATCACATTGCCCGGCTCCACGTCACCGTAGTAATGCATGTTCGAGCTGACGAAATGCAGGCAAAAGGTACGCAACACGTTCGGGCCGATGATCACCACGGCAGCGATGTCGATGACTTGCATCGCCGACAGCGTGGTCGCGGACCATTCAATCGACGTTCCCATCAGATAGGCGATGCCATTGGCCGCGTGGAAGCCCAGGAACATGTACCAGGCGCCCCAATGCACCAGCGCCAGCGGCGCGTAAACCTTCAGCGCGCGCTTGATGATGCTGATCTTGTGAGCCCAGGTCTTGGCCCGCAGCATACGAATGAACGCTGACATCACGTTGTCGCCGACCATCAACAGTCGCGCAAATCCCCAGGGTTCGCCGTTGGTGATGGCGCGCTCTTCCATGTCGGATTCTGTGCCGGAGACCTTGTGGTGATTGAGGTGCAGATGCCGACGAATCCACGGATTGATCGTGCTCGGCCGGGCCAGCCACACCAGTCCCATCATCAGGTTGTGCGGTACGCGCTGTTTGCGAAAGTACATGCTATGAATCAGGTCGTGTTCCAGCTCGTGAGTCAGCGAGGCAAAAAATGCGTCGAGCAACAGGCATGCCCACCACGCCATGTGCCCGGTCATGTAGAGCGTCGCCGAGCCAATCATGCCGACCAGCGCGAAGGCCAGAATGCTCGCGCCCAGGGCGTCCTGATGGTTGAGAATCGGGTAGCGCTGACGCAGTTCGACCCCCTTGGCCAGCACCACTTGGCGAATATGTGCTGATCGCTGAGTTGCATTCAGTCGCTGGGGACTTGCAGAAGTACCGTGCATGCTTCCATCCTCTGGTTATTGATGTTCGCATCCTGCCTTGTGAACCCTCGCAACGCGGTAGCCGTGAACGCCAACCTGTTGACCGGAAGCGCCAATCAGCATGACTGAACCGACCTCCCTCGCCAGCTGGACCCGCGCCCTGCGCAAGCAACTCGATGCCCTGGGCCTCGACAGCACCGCCCTGTGCCAACAGGCGGGGCTCGACCCGCAACTGATGGACGACCCGAACGCCCGTTACCCGTTGTCCGGCACCACGCGCCTGTGGGAAATCGCGGTGCAAGTCAGCGGCGATCCTGCGATTGGTTTGCGGGTATCGCGCTTCGTCAGCCCCACCACGTTTCACGCGCTCGGTTATGCGCTGGTGGCCAGCGGCAGTCTGCGAGAAGTGTTCGAGCGCATCGTGCGTTATCACCAGGTGGTCAGTGATGCCCTGGACCTGGAACTGACCCGCACCGAGGACCGCTACCGCTTCCGCCTGAAGATCCCGCCAGGCAATCCGGCCCCGGCCTTCGAAGCCATCGACGCCTTCACAGCGATTTACGTACGCACCTGCCGCAATCGCCTGGGCCGCGATTACGCCCCGCTGGCGGTTTACCTGCGCCGCCCGGAGCCGGCGGACCCGCATCAATGGCACAAAGTCTTCCGCTCACCGGTGTACTTCGCCGCCGATGAAGACCGACTGGAATTCGCCGTCGTGGACTTCGACAGCCACCTGGACGACGCCAACCCGGAACTGGCCGAACACAACGAAGCCGTGCTCAAACGCACCCTCGCACAACTCAAGCCCCTGACCTGGGAACGCAAGGTTCGCGACGCCATTGAGGAGCAATTGCCGGAAGGTGAGCCCAGCGCCGAACACATCGCCCAGGCCCTGCACCTGAGTTTGCGCAGCCTGCAACGGCATCTGGCGGACGAGGGTTGCCGGTTCGATACGCTGCTCAACGAGAGTCGCGAGAACCTGGCGCTGCTGCATTTACGCGATCCGCAATGCTCATTGAGCGAGATCAGCTACCTGCTGGGATTTGCGGATACGAGCAGCTTCAGCCGCGCATTCAAGCGCTGGACCGGGATGACACCAGGGCAATTTCGAGATGGGTTGCGGTAATCAGCTTTTGACCAAGCTGCGTACTACACCTGATTCCCACTGCTCGATCATCGCTTCGCCAACCATGGCAAAGTCGCCATTTTCCCTGATGTAATCAACCATTTCCGCCTTCGCGACATCCATTCCATGAGCGACTTGCTGCAGCAGTTCATTGCACCGTCCCTCCGTCAGGTTGCAAGCCGACCGACCAAAACGCATCAGCATTTTGTATTTGGGCCACGCCTTTGATCCGCCTAACAGCAACGCCATGCTGTCTGCCTTGATGTAGACCGAAGTCGTGACGATGTCATAGGCCGGAGCCAGTCTGATTTGCGCATCAGCCCCGCAATGTTCGTACAGCACACCGAAGTTCTTGAGGTGAGCATCGCCATTCTTCAGAGCGGATGACAACGCCACGATTTTGAAAAAAGACTCAAGGGCTTCGTTGAGCAATGGCGGGGAGACAAACTCCTTGATCTGCCTCGCGGCACCTTCGTACGAACCATCGTATTTGGCCTTCGAAGGCCAGGCATTGAGCACGCAGAAATCCTCAAAGCCCAGATAACCTCTTTCATTCAGATCGAAACGTTCGACGACCAGAAATTTACCGTGATCGCTCAGTTCGAAAACCGGCACTTCAAGACCCGAATGCAGCGCAGCCCTCATGCAGAAGTATTCGTTGGCAGCGAGTTCCGGGTATTCCTCTGGCCGAAACGATTTGACCAGGTGCGTTGCCCCTCGATGGGTCAATCGGTCGACAGTTGTCGCGCTGTCACGGATAAGCACCTTCGGCTGCACACCGGAAACGCCCGAATATTGGCCATAGGTGTGCAGCAGATCTTCGAACAAACCTTGCGCACCGTCATGAACCAACAGTTCTGCGAGACTGGTTTCAGGTAGCCGGTCACTCGCCTCTTGCGCGTTTGCAATCCCCACTCGCCCAAGCTGGTGCGGGCCGACGATCGCCAGCATCGCGAAGTCGTCAAACCCTCGAATCGCTTTGCTGAAGCGACGAGTCAATTCATCGCGCAGAGCGCCTTCCGGCAGATTCATTTCAAAAACTGGCGGTACACCTAGCTCCCACGTGTAGCTCTCGAGACGAGCGGGCATGGTCAACGAGATGGCGTTTTCTTCCAGCGCGTCTTCGGCGTAGGCAAACACTGAATCAATGCGAGACTGACCGCGGCCGAGGGTTCCGACCGTCGTGCCGGAAACATTGATGTGCAGCCGGTCCTTTTCCTGCTGCTCACCCATGGAAGTTCACCTTTTTGAGGGTGTCCAGTGTTGGACGCGTCGACCGCCGCGGCACGGCCGTCAGTTCGTACCCGAAGCCATTGAGGATCGCTTCAACCTTGCGCAGGCCAATTTCGGAAATGGTGTTGTTCTCGATACCCGAAATCGTGGAACGGCTCATGCCGTACTGCTTTGCCAGGTCTTGTTGAGACATCTTTCGCTCTTTGCGCAGCAACCTGATCAGTTCGCCGAGGTTTTCCATCCCACCCACCTGCATCATATACAGTGCATATTTACTGAAGTAATCGATTTGCATTGTATTTAATGCATAACAAAGTCGAAGTCTAGCTCATTGATTGATCGGACCCGGTCTCAGCGCCCACGATCCCGTCGCAACAACTTGCGCACCCGCTTCACCAGTTCACTCACGGCAAACGGCTTGAGCAGGTAATCATCCTCATGCAACTCCAGATCGCGCAGTCGATCCTCGATGCCGTCCTTGGTGGTCAGGAACAGCACCGGCGTATCACCGAGCTTGCGGATCTGCTGCAGCAACTGCCAGCCATTGAGCCCAGGAAGCATTACGTCGAGGATGATCAGCTCGTATTCGCCAGACTCGATGAAACGACGGCCGTCCATACCGTTGACCGCCACATCGACTGAGTAACTTGCCTCGTTCAGACCTTTAGCCAGGAGTTTGGCGGTCTCAGGTTCGTCTTCCACTAACAGCACACGCATGGCACACCTCGATTGTCGTCATCACAGGCTAGGCGCCTTCGCGTCCAAAGCCCACCACTAACGCCGGGTTTTAGATAATCGCCAACATCCGCAATCGTTGCGCATCCAGAATCTCGATCTCGCCGTACTTGAGATTCACAATCCCCTGCCCCTGCAAGTCCTTGAGAATCTGGTTGGTGGTCTGGCGTGACAGCGAAAGCATCGACGCCAATTGTTCCTGTGGCAGCTGCAATACACTGCGTGGCGGGTCGATTTCGCCGTAACCCTCGGCGATCATCAGCAGACGATGAGCCAGTCGAGCGGCGGCAGGCATGAGGCTCAGCTGTTCGAGATTGATGAAGGTCAGGCGCAGTTTCTGGCTCATCAGCAACGCCAGTTGCCGCCAGTACGCCGGTTGTTCATCAAGCAACGTCAGCAGCACAACTTGCGGAATGTGCAACAGGGTGCAATGACCCAGACCGAATGCATCATGGGTGCGCGGCTGGCCATCGAACAGGCAGATTTCGCCGAACCAGTGCGGCGACTCCACCAGGCTCAACAGCGCCTCCTTGCCTTGCTCGCTCACCGCGCCGATGCGCACCGAACCTTCGAGCACCGCGTACAACCCGCACGGTGGATCGCCGCGCTTGAACAGCCGCTGACCCGGCGACAACCGCCGCACCTTGGCGGCGGCCAGCAGACTATCCTGTAATGAAACAGGTAAATGGCTGAACCACTGCCCTTTATCCAGCCGCGAACGCCAAACCTGCATGTCCATGAAAACTCCTGGAGATTGTCGCCTGCCTGACAGAGCGAAATGTGGACCCGGGGCATGATCCATCCCCCAACAGGAGGAACAACAATGAAAAGCCTCGTCGACCATCTCAGTCAATACGCCGCCTACCACCGTGACCCGCGCAATATTGCCAGCCACTTTATCGGTATTCCGCTGATCGTTGTCGCCGTTGCGGTGCTGCTGTCACGGCCCGAGTGGTCGCTGGCCGGGGTTGGGGTGTCACCGGTCGTGCTATTGGCGCTGGCTTCGGCGTGGTTTTATCTGCGATTGGAGTTACGGCTGGGCGTGCTGATGACGGTGTTGTTGGGGCTATGTGTTTGGCTGGGTCATGTGCTCGCGCAGCAAAGCACGCTGGTCTGGCTGGCGAGCGGCATCGGGATGTTTGTGGTGGGTTGGGCGATTCAATTTGTCGGTCATCACTACGAAGGACGCAAACCGGCGTTTGTCGATGATGTGACGGGGTTGATTGTCGGGCCGTTGTTTGTGGTGGTTGAGTTGGCGTTTTTGTTGGGGTTGCGGCATGACCTGAAAGAGCAGATCGAGGCGCGGGTGGGAGGCGTGCGGGTCAATCCGAAAAAAGCGGCGGCTTAGGCCGCTTTAAAAGATCGCAGCCTCGTTTCACTCGACAGCTCCTACATTGCAATGCGATCCCCTGTAGGAGCTGTCGAGTGAAACGAGGCTGCGATCTTTTGATCTTAGATGTTGGCGAGCTTCTGCCAGACCTTCGGCTTGAAGAACAGCGTCTCGCCCTTCGCCAACCCGATCAGGCTGTCGTGATCCTTCACCACTTCAGCTTCGATCAATTCGCTCTGGCCTTCGACCTTCAGCGTCACCCGTGTCGTCGCGCCCAACGGACGAATATCCCGCACCTCGGCCGCGTGGTGATCTTCCAGTTCATGGCGCGACAGCGATACTTCGTGCGGACGGAACAGCACATGGTTGTCTTCACCCAGATGCAGCCGGTTCGAGTCACCCAGGAAGTGATAAACGAAATCGCTGGCCGGGTTTTCGTAGACGTCGCCCGGTGAGCCGATCTGCTCGATCACGCCCTTGTTCATCACCACGATGCGGTCGGCGACTTCCATCGCTTCTTCCTGGTCGTGAGTCACGAACACCGAGGTCAGGTTAATGTCTTCGTGCAGCCGCGCCAACCAGCGACGCAGTTCTTTACGGACCTTGGCGTCGAGGGCGCCGAAGGGTTCGTCGAGCAGCAGGACTTTCGGTTCAACCGCCAAGGCACGAGCCAAGGCAATACGTTGACGCTGACCGCCGGAGAGTTGTTCCGGGTAGCGATCCGACAGCCAATCCAGTTGCACCATGTTCAGCAACTCGTGGACTTTCACCGCGATCTGGCTTTCGCTCGGGCGCTGGTTTTTCGGCTTCATGCGCAGGCCGAATGCGACGTTGTCGAACACGGTCATGTGCCGGAACAGCGCGTAGTGCTGGAACACGAAACCGACGTTGCGATCACGCACATCGTGACCGGAGACGTCTTCACCGTGGAACACGATGTTGCCCTTATCCGGGGTTTCCAGACCGGCGATGATCCGCAGCAGGGTGGTCTTGCCGCAGCCAGACGGGCCGAGCAGCGCCACGAGTTCGCCGCTTTGAATGTCCAGGCTGATGTTGTCCAGCGCCTTGAACGCGTGAAAATTCTTGCTGACGTTACGCACTTCGATCGACATGACTTATTCCTCCGCGGCGCTGGCGCGCAGGCGGTTAATACGGTTTTCGCTCCACTGCTTGAGCAGCAGGATGAAGAGCGCCAGGATCAGCAACAGGCTCGCCACGGCGAACGCGGCCACGTGGTTGTATTCGTTGTAGAGGATCTCGACGTGCAGCGGCAGAGTGTTGGTCACCCCGCGAATGTGCCCGGAAACCACCGACACCGCACCGAACTCACCCATGGCCCGCGCCGTACACAGCACCACGCCGTAGATCAGGCCCCATTTGATGTTGGGAACGGTGACGTGCCAGAACATCTGCCAGCCATTGGCCCCGAGCAGACGCGCGGCCTCTTCTTCCTGTGTGCCTTGTTCCTGCATCAACGGGATCAGCTCGCGCGCCACGAACGGCACGGTGACGAAAATCGTCGCCAGCACGATGCCCGGCAAGGCGAAGACGATCTGGATGTCGTGGTCCTGCAACCACGGCCCGAACAGACCCTGGGCGCCGAACATCAGCACGTAGACCAGACCGGCGATCACTGGCGACACCGAAAACGGCAAGTCGATCAGGGTCACCAGCATGCTCTTGCCGCGGAACGAGTATTTACTCACGCACCACGCGGCGCTGACGCCGAACACCAGGTTCAGCGGCACCGAAATCAGCACGGCGATCACCGTGAGTTTCAGGGCCGACAAAGCGTCGGGTTCGAAGATCGCGGTGAAGAACGCGCCGAGGCCATTTTTCAGCCCCTGGGACACTACGATGAACAGGGGCAGCAACAGAAACAGCGCAAAAACCAACCAGCCAAGGCTGATCAGGATTCGTCGCGAAGTGGCACTGCCACGGCGGGCGGCGTTGGCCGAGGAAGCGGCGCTAATAGACGATTGGGACATTTTCGCGCCTCCTTATGGGGTTTCGATGCGCCGCTGCAGCAAGTTGATCAGCAGCAACAGGACGAAGGAAACCACCAGCATCAGTACACCAATGGACGTGGCGCCGGTGTAATCGTATTGGTCGAGTTTGACCATGATCAGCAGCGGCAGGATCTCGGTTTTCATCGGCATGTTGCCGGCTATGAAAATCACCGAACCGTACTCGCCGACCCCGCGGGCAAAGGCCAACGCGAAACCGGTCAACCACGCCGGCAACAACGCAGGCACCAGAATGTAGCGGAAAACCTGTAGCGGTTTCGCACCCAGGCACGCCGCCGCTTCTTCCACTTCACGCGGGATATCAGCCAATACTGGCTGTACGGTACGTACTACGAATGGAAGTGTCACAAAAGTGAGGGCAAGGGTGATGCCGAGGGGGGTATACGCGATCTTGAAACCCAGGTCCGCTGCAAACTGACCCACCAAACCGGTGGGGGTGTACAACGCAGTCAGTGCGATACCGGCCACCGCAGTGGGCAACGCGAAGGGCAAGTCGATCATCGCGTCGATGACTTTGCGTCCCGGGAAGGTATAGCGCACCAGCACCCAGGCCAGCAGCGTGCCGATGATGCCGTTGATGATCGCGGCATAGAGCGCGGTGCCGAAGCTGAGCTTCAACGCCGCCAGCACCCGTGGCGCCGAGATAATCGCCCAGAACTGGTCCCAGGTGAGTTGAGCGGCATGCACGAACATCGCCGCCAGTGGAATGAGCACAATCAGGCTGAGGTACACCAAGGTGTAGCCCAGCGTCAGCCCGAAGCCGGGTATGACGGGGGAGATACGACGCGACATAAAAGTCCTTGGTTGAGAACGCGCAAAGCCCCGAACGTAAATCCGGGGCTCGTTTATGGCTTATTTCAGGTTATTGCGCCTGATAAATCTGGTCGAACACGCCACCGTCGTTGAAGAATTTCGGTTGAGCGGTTTTCCAGCCGCCGAAGTCCTTGTCGATGGTCACCAGGTCCAGTGTCGGGAACTGTTTGGCGTACTTGGCGGCAACATCCTTGTCACGTGGACGATAGAAGTTCTTTGCCGCGATTTCCTGGCCGGCCGGGCTGTACAGGTGCTTGAGGTACGCGTCGGCGATCTCGGTGTTGCCCTTTTTCTCGGCGTTCTTGTCGACCACGGCTACCGGCGGTTCGGCGAGGATCGACAGCGAAGGCACGACAATGTCGAACTTGTCAGCGCCGCCGTCTTCTTTCAGGGCCAGGAAGGCTTCGTTTTCCCAGGCCAGCAACACGTCGCCCTGACCGTTGTTGACGAAGGTAATGGTCGAACCGCGAGCGCCGGTGTCCAGCACAGGAACGTGCTTGAACAGGGTTTGCACGTATTCCTTGGCTTTCGCTTCGTTACCGCCATTGGCTTTCAGGCCATAGGCCCACGCCGCGAGGAAGTTCCAGCGAGCGCCGCCGGAGGTTTTCGGGTTCGGGGTGATGACTTCCACGCCGTTCTTGGTCAGGTCGCCCCAGTCCTTGATCCCTTTAGGGTTGCCCTTGCGCACCAGGAACACGATGGTCGAAGTGTAAGGCGTGCTCGCATCCGGCAGACGCTTCTGCCAATCCGCCGGCAGGGTCTTGCCGAGTTTGGCGATTTCGTCGATGTCACCGGCCAGGGCCAAGGTCACCACGTCGGCACGCAGACCGTCGATCACCGCCCGCCCCTGCTTGCCTGAACCACCGTGGGACTGCTGGATTTTCACGCTGTCGCCGGCGTGGTCTTTCTGCCAGAACTTGACGAATTCAGCGTTGTAGTCCTGATACAGCTCGCGAGTCGGGTCGTACGACACGTTGAGCAGTTCGTAATCCTTGGCAACCGCGGAACCAGCAAAAAGGGCACTGGCCAGGGCGGCCAAAGCGAAATGACGAATCGACGACATGGTGAAAGCTCCTGGAATTCTGATTGTGTTGGCTTTTTCTTATGGTGTGCTGGTATCGGGTTGCCGGTTTTTAACTCGGTTTGTTGCTTGGGTTCTGCAACCGGAATTTCTCTTTGCGTTCGATCTGGACCACCTGGGCGTTGTGCACGGTGATTTCCACTGCGCCAAAACGCAGATCGCGCAAGGCGCTCTGGATCTCACGCAAAATGGTTGCTTCGTCCTGGCCGTCAACGCTACGTAGGGATGCGCTCATGGTGCTGCTCCTTCAACTAGAGGTTGCCTGGCAGTGGCGAGACTGCTTGCGGCGTGAGACCAATAGTAGATAAGCGCGGATATTCTTAAAAAGACTATTTAAGAATTTTAATATAACCAAAAGATCGATCAGCGCTGGAGAATCTGTGGAGTCCGGTCCCAATCCACCTGCCCGGCCGGCACCGGTCGTCCAAACCAGTAGCCCTGCCCCAGATCGCAGCCGTGTTCGAGCAGGAAACCCGCCTGCTCGACCTGCTCGATCCCCTCGGCATGAACCTGCATTCCCATGCTCTGGGCCAGCGCAATGATCACCCGCACAATCGCCGCGTCATCCTCATCCCACGGCAACCCCGCAACGAAGCCCTGATCGATCTTGAGTTTCTGTACCGGCATCCGCTTGAGGCGCAGCAACGACGAATAGCCTGTACCAAAGTCATCGATGGCCAGCCGAACTCCTAATTCACGCAATCTGTGCATCTGCTCCAGCGCGACTTCCGGGTCATCCATCACTGCGCTCTCGGTGACTTCCAGCTCCAGACAGGCAGGATCCAGCCCGGTTTCGTGCAGCACCTTCGCCACCTGCCCAAACAGCTCACGGCGGGCGAACAGTCGAGAAGAAACATTCACCGCGACAAACGACAACACCACCCCGGCCTGCTGCCACTGGCACATCTGCTCACACGCCTGGCGCATCACCCAGGCATCAATTTCGGCGATCAGACCGGTGCGTTCGGCAATGGGAATGAATTCTGCCGGCGACACCAACCCTCGCTGCGGATGCTCCCAGCGCACCAATGCCTCGACGCCGATCAAGCGGCTGGTCTTGAGGTCGTGAACCGGCTGGTAATAAACCCGCAACTCCTGCTGCTCCAGCGCACGGCGCAATTCGAATGCAGTCTCGACCCGTTGCTGGGCATGGGCAGTCAATTCTTCGGTATAGAGGGCGTAGCCGTTGCGGCCGGCCCCCTTGGCCTTGAACAGCGCCGAGTCGGAGTTGCGCAACAACTGCTCGGCGCTCAAGGCGTCGCCGGGGAACAGGCTGATGCCGACGCTGATATTGATGAACAACTGATGCCCGTCGATCTGGAACGGCTCTTTGAGGCCATCGATGATCCGCTGAGCCAGCGCCGCCGCATGCACCATTTGCGGACAGCTTTCAGCCAGCACGGCGAACTCGTCACCGCCAAGGCGCGCCAGGGTGAATCCCGGGCCGACCATCGCTTTCAAACGCTCGGCCACGCCCTTGAGCAACTGGTCCCCAATGCTATGCCCGAGGCTGTCGTTGATCATCTTGAAGTGATCAAGATCGATCATCAGTAATGCGCAGCCGCGCTTGTGGATCTGCGCCGAAGTCAGGGCCTGCTCGGTGCGGTCGGTGAACAACAAGCGGTTGGGCAGATCGGTCAGCGGATCGTAGTGAGCCAGGTGCGTCAGTTCATGTTCGGAGTTCTTGATTGCGCTTATGTCGGAAAACACTGCCACGTAATGGCTGCGCCGCCCCCTCTCGTCATCAATGACGCGGATGGTCTGCCATTGTGGGTAGATCTCACCGCTTTTGCGGCGGTTCCAGATTTCCCCGCTCCACTCGCCGGTGCTGTTGAGTGCCGCGAACATCGCCTGGTAGAACGCCGGCGGGTGATGGCCGGACTTGAACAGACTGGGGCGCTGGCCGAGCACCTCCTCGCTCTGATAGCCGGTAATTGCCATGAAGGCCCGGTTTACATGGACGATCAACCCTTTGTTGTCGGTGACCAGCACCCCTTCACGCGTGCAATCGAACACCGCGGCCGCCTGACGCAAACGCTCGTGGTCTTCAGTGCGCTCACGCAATTTGGCGCCGATCCCCAGGCAACGGAACAATCGTGCCCGGGCGAGAAAAATCAAACCGGCGCTTAACACCACCCAGGCATAACCGTTGATCAGTTGCCATCGCATTAGCTCAGCGGAGCTATCGAAGAAACTGTTCAATAAATAGCCGCTGAACAGCAGCCAACTTACAGAAACCAGAAGGTAAAGCAGCGCTGCACGCAAAGCATCGCGATAGGTGGCAGACATTCGGCTGTCCATGTCCCTTCAAAAAGGATGGAATTATAGTTTAAAGAAACATCCAGCCACTCTTATCTGAAAGGGCGACTGGTTTTATCTGTGGGCTAAGTGATAATGCAACGGCTGTTTTTTTCTTTATCGAGGGCCCTATAGCCTATGTGGTACGAAGGTTTTCTCGGCTTGTCGCCCTGGTCACTGGTGGCAGTCACCCTGCTGATGACCCACGTGACGATCATCGGCGTCACGGTCTATCTGCATCGTTATTCAGCCCATCGCTCGCTTGAGCTCAATGCAGGCCTGAAACATTTCTTCCGCTTCTGGCTGTGGCTGACCACAGCACAGAACACCCGTGAGTGGACCGCTATCCACCGCAAGCACCACGCCAAATGCGAAACCGTCGATGATCCGCACAGCCCGGTCATCAAGGGCTTGTCCACGGTTCTGCGCAAAGGCGCCGAGCTGTACCGTGCCGAGGCGGAAAACCCCGAGACCCTGCGCATCTACGGCAAGAACTGCCCCGAAGACTGGATCGAACGCAACCTGTACAGCCGTTTCCCGCTGCTGGGCGTGGCGATCATGGGCGTTATCGACCTGCTGTTGTTCGGCACCATCGGCATCACCATCTGGGCGATCCAGATGATGTGGATCCCGGTCTGGGCCGCCGGCGTGGTCAATGGCCTGGGCCATGCCATCGGCTACCGCAACTTCGAATGCCGCGATGCGGCCACCAATCTGGTGCCCTGGGGCATCCTGATCGGCGGCGAAGAACTGCATAACAACCATCACACCTACCCTAATTCGGCAAAACTGTCGGTGAAGAAGTGGGAATTCGATCTCGGCTGGGCCTGGATCCAGGTCTTCAGCTTCCTGCGTCTGGCCAAGGTTCAGCGGGTCGCGCCCATCGCCCATCGGGTCGAAGGCAAAGGCAACCTGGACATGGACACCGCCATGGCGATCCTCAACAACCGCTTCCAGATCATGGCCCAGTACCGCAAATTGGTGATCGCGCCGCTGGTCAAACAAGAGCTGGAAAAGGTCGATCACTCGGTCCGTCACCAGTTCCACCGCGCCAAGCGCCTGCTCTCGCGGGAAACCAGCCTGCTGGATGACAAACACCACATTCGCATCCAGACCATGCTCGAGCACAGTCAGGCGCTGAAGGTAATTTACGAGAAACGCCTGGCCTTGCAGCAGATCTGGGTCAAGACCAGCTCAAATGGTCACGACATGCTGGCCGCCATCAAGGATTGGGTACACGAAGCCGAAGCCAGCGGAATTCAATCCCTGCGCGACTTCGCCGACCAGTTGAAAACCTACTCCCTGCGCCCCGCCGCTGTCTGACACCGTTGATCGGTGCGCCCCGTTCGTGGGCGCACCCTTCGGAACTAAGCTCCAAATCCCCTATCTCAAAGACACTTCGCCATCCAGGCGGGCTCTGGTATTGGCCGCTTTCGAACCTCGAGCGGCACACGCCCTTTGAGATTTTGTGTCGATGGTCAATAAAAGCCTACAAGACTCATCCCTCCCGCAGTGGCCCGAGGCCGCGCAAACCCTGCTGGCGCTGATGCATGCACAAGGCGAAGTGGCGCGCCTGAGCGAACGCGAACAACTGTTCAGCGCTCTGCTGGTGAGCGTCAACGCGGTGCTTTGGGCCTTCGACTGGGAATCCCGTCGGGTGCTCTATGTCAGCCCCGCGTATGAACGGATTTTCGGCCGCTCCGCAGGCTTGTTGCTGTCCGACTACAACCAATGGCGCGACAGTATTTACCCCGATGATCTGGACTACGCCGAACGCAGCCTGGCCGAAGTACTGGTCAAAGGCGCCGATGAAGACCGCGAATACCGAATCATTGCCGCCGACGGCCAGGTCCGCTGGCTCAGTGACAAGTGCTTCATCAACCGTCAGGCCGAGCCGGGGCAACCGGTGATCATCGTCGGCATTGCCGAAGACATTACTGACAAGAAGCAGATGGAAACCGAGCTGCAACGCTTGGCCACCACCGACGTGCTGACCCAGAGCAGCAACCGCCGACACTTCTTCGACTGCGCCCACCGTGAATTCGAACAGGCACGGCACCAAGGCACGCCGCTGGCCTTCCTGCTGCTGGACATCGATGACTTCAAAGTCATCAACGATTCCTACGGCCATCAGGAAGGCGACAACGTGCTGCAACGACTCGCCGAGAGCGGCCGCGCGACGTTGCGTCGAGGTGATGTGTTCGGGCGAGTTGGCGGTGAGGAATTCGCAGCGGTGTTTCCCGGCTGTGCGCCAGACATGGCCATGCAAGTGGCCGAGCGCCTGCAACGGGAGATTCAGCGCTTAAGTTTCAGCCATGGCGACCAGACGTTCGGCATCACCGTCAGCCAGGGCCTGACCAGCCTCACCGCCGAGGACGAAAGCGTCGACAGCCTGTTTGCCCGCGCGGATGCGGCGATGTACCAAGCCAAACACCAGGGCAAGAACCGCATCGTCTCATCCTGAGCCCGAACTCAGGCACAACACAAATCCAATGTGGGAGCGGGCTTGCTCGCGAAGGCGGACTAACAGCCAACATGATGTTGAATGTGCCGGCCCCTTCGCGAGCAAGCCCGCTCCCACATTGAATGGCGGTGATTTTATTTCTTGCGCAGGCGCATCAATTCCGGCAACCCGATCTTGAGCAACCGCGCCGTCCGGCTCTTTGCCAGGTCCTCAATGCCCTCATGCTCGGTCAGTCGCGCCAGTTGCGCAGCCATGTTCATCACCAGCGCTTCGCGGGAGTAAACCCCGCCACCGAACTGGTAGACCGCCGCAATCAGCTCTCGCAGCTCCAGCGGCAGGCGCCAACGGGTGCGAAGCGCCGAACCATAAGCCGCGCCGAATTCGGCCAGCGCCTCGCCGACCTCCTCCCATTCATCCAGCTCACCACCGGCCTGCTTCCATTCCTGCAAACACCGCAACAGCGCAAGGTCGCCGAGGCGATGCAGCATGCCGGCGCAATAACAACGCTCCTGATCCAGATCCAGCAAGCGCGCCAGGGTCCGGCCATACTCGGCGGTGCGCAGCGACAGCTCCCAATAGCGTTCGGCATAGTCGGCCAGAAACGGATCGCTGAGTCGGGCACTGCGCTTGAGGGCCAGCCCCAGAATCAGGTTCATGCTTTGTCCGGTGCCGAGGCGGTGCAGCGCCTGGGACAGGGTTTGTACGGCGGCGCCATGGTGCTGGGCCGCGCTGTTGGCGGCGGCGATCAGCACAGCGGTGATTTGCGGATCGGTACGGATCTCGTCATGCAGCAGTGTCAGGTCGAGGCCATTGGGATTGAGGCTGCGCTTGACCGCCAACTGCACGTCAGTCATCAGCGGCGCACCGTCGGCCAGCTCACGTCGACGCTCCAGGTAAACCGCCAACGTCATGCCTGGCGACAGCGAAGGCGTTTCGCAAGACAGCTCTTCACCGGCGTTCAGCAGCAACTCCTGCAGGCGGTGGGTCAGGCTTTCCATGTTCAGGGGTTTGGTCAGGTACGCCGCAGGCGCCAGGGGCAAGACTTCGCGCACACTGGCACTGTCGTTGCGGCTGCTCATCAGAATGAACGGCAGGGGTGGATTGCGCTTGCGTTGGCGAACATTGCGCAAGACATTCAAACCATCGACGCCGGGCAGCTCCCAGTCGACGATCACCAGGTCGTAAGGATTTTCCGCCAACAGGTGCAGCGCTTCCTGACCATCGGCACACAGATCCAGCCGTGCGTCGCAGCGCACATTCAACAACACCTGCTTGAGCAGGTCGCGGGACCAGGGGTCGGCCTCGGCAATCAGCACACGCGGCGCAGCGGGTAACACCACAGCAGTCATTTACACACTCCAAAGTAGTGCTTGCACCTTAGTCAATGCTGGCCATTCGATACAGCGCATTTGCCATCGATGGGTTCCAGGGACACAAAAAAACCCGCCGAAGCGGGTTTTTTTGTCGATCAGTTCACAAATCGATCAGAGCTTGGAGATCACAGCTCGGAGAAGCACTCTTCGATGATCGCCAGACCTTTGTCCAGTTGCTCGTCCGGCGAAGTCAGCGGTACCAGGACGCGCAGAACGTTGCCGTATGTGCCGCAGGACAGCAGGATCAGACCCTTGTCGCGAGCCTTGGCCACAACGGCGGCTACCGCTGGAGCGTTCGGCTTGTGGCTGTCGCCATCAACGAACAGCTCGACCGCGATCATCGCACCCAGGGCACGGACTTCGCCGATCACCGGGTACTTGGCCTGAATGGCTTTCAAGCCAGTCACCAGACGCTCGCCGACAGCTTTGCAGCGGTCCAGCAGGTGCTCTTCTTCGAACACTTCCATCACGGCCAGGGCCGCGGCGCAAGCAATCGGGCTACCGGCGTAAGTACCGCCCAGGCCGCCTGGAGCAATGGCGTCCATGTATTCGGCCTTGCCGCAAACACCGGCCAACGGGAAGCCGCCAGCGATGGATTTGGCGAAGGTGGTCAGGTCGGCAGCAACGCCCATCTGTTCCATGGCGAAGAAGGTGCCGGTACGACCAGCGCCAGTTTGTACTTCGTCAGCGATCAGCAGGATGCCGTGCTGGTCACACAGAGCACGCAGGCGCTTCATGAACTCTTTAGGTGCAACGTAGAAACCACCTTCGCCCTGAACCGGCTCGATGATGATTGCCGCGATATCACGCGGTTCGGCGTCGTTCTTGAAGATGCGCTCGATGCTGGCGATCGAATCGTCGATGCTCACACCGTGCAGTTCGTTCGGGTACAGCGCGCGGAAGATGCCGCCTGGCATCAGGCCCATGCCGGCCGAGTAAGGCACGACTTTACCGGTCAGGCCCAGGGTCATCATGGTGCGACCGTGGTAAGCGCCGGTGAACGCGATCACGCCGGCACGGCCAGTGGCGGCACGGGCGATCTTGATGGCGTTTTCCACGGCTTCGGAGCCGGTGGTCACCAGCAGGGTTTTCTTGGCGAAATCACCCGGCACCTTGGCGTTGATTTTTTCGCACACTTCTACGTACGGTTCGTAAGCCAGTACCTGGAAGCACGTGTGGGTCAGCTTGTTCAGCTGCTCGGTCACGGCGGCGATGATTTTCGGGTGCACGTGGCCGGTGTTCAGCACGGCGATACCGCCGGCGAAGTCGATGAACTCGCGACCTTCAACGTCGGTTACGGTGGCGTTCTTCGCGGACTCGGCGAAGATTGGGTGAATCTGGCCAACACCGCGTGGTACAGCGGCTTCGCGGCGTTTCATCAGGGATGCGTTAGTCTTGCTCATAAAGTCCTCATTCACCGCTCATCGGGCGGCGTGGTTCAAGGAAAATGCGGCGGGGAGGCAACTACGGCAGCATGCGATGATCGACTGCCACAGCTTTCCCGGCCACAGAGAAAATTCCGTTTGTTGCACGCAAAGGGACAGCGCTCTCGTGCCCTTTGCGTTTGAAGCAATGCCTTGCCGGGCTTATCCCTTCGAGCTTAGATGCCCAGGCAGAGGTATTTGATTTCCAGGTAATCTTCGATGCCGTACTTGGAGCCTTCACGGCCCAGACCCGACGCCTTGATGCCGCCGAACGGCGCGACTTCGTTGGAGATCAACCCGGTGTTGACGCCGACCATGCCGTATTCCAGGGCTTCAGCCACACGGAACACACGACCCAGGTCGCGAGCATAGAAGTACGAAGCCAGACCGAACTCGGTGTCGTTGGACATCGCGATCACTTCGGCTTCGTCTTTGAAGCGGAACAGCGGAGCCAATGGACCGAAGGTTTCTTCCTTGGCCACGGCAGCGTTCTTCGGCACGTTGGTCAGGATGGTCGGCTCGAAGAAGTTGCCTTCCATGACCTTGCCACCCGCCAGAACGGTTGCGCCTTTGCTGATCGCGTCAGCAATGTGCTCTTGAACCTTGGCCACGGCTTTTTCGTCGATCAGCGGGCCAGTGGTGGTGCCTTCTTCCAGACCGTTACCGATCTTGAGTTTGGCCACGGCCACTTTCAGCTTCTCGGCGAACGCGTCGTAGACCGAATCCTGAATGTACAGACGGTTGGCGCAGACGCAGGTCTGGCCGTTGTTGCGGTATTTGGAAATGATCGCGCCTTCGACGGCCTTATCCAGGTCCGCGTCGTCGAACACAATGAACGGCGCGTTGCCGCCCAATTCCAGGGACACTTTCTTGATGTCCTTGGCGCATTCAGCCATCAGCTGACGACCGATTTCGGTCGAGCCAGTGAAGGACAGTTTGCGCACGATCGGGTTGCTGGTCAGCTCGCTGCCGATGTCGCCGGCGCTGCCGGACACCACGCTGAACACACCGGCTGGAATGCCGGCACGCTGGGCCAGTTCAGCCAAAGCGAATGCGGAAAACGGAGTTTGCGAAGCAGGCTTGAGCACCATGGTGCAACCGGCGGCCAGGGCCGGGCCGGCTTTACGGGTGATCATCGCGGCCGGGAAGTTCCACGGAGTGATCGCAGCGGTCACGCCGATTGGCTGCTTGATCACGATCAGGCGCTTGTCTGGCTGGTGGCCCGGAATCACGTCACCGTAGACGCGCTTGGCTTCTTCGGCGAACCACTCGATAAAGGAAGCGGCGTAAACGATTTCGCCCTTGGCTTCGGCCAATGGCTTGCCTTGTTCGAGGGTCATCAGGCGAGCCAGGTCGTCCTGGTTCTCGATGATCAGTTCGAACCAGCGACGCAGCTTGTTCGCACGGTCCTTGGCGGTCAGTGCACGCCAGGCCGGCAGCGCTTTGTCAGCGGCTTCGATTGCACGGCGGGTTTCGGCAGCGCCCATTTTCGGCACGGTGCCCAGAATTTCGCCCGTTGCCGGGTTGTTGACCTTGATCGTCTGACCATTGTCCGCATCAACCCAAGCGCCATCGATAAAGGCTTGCTGGCGGAACAACTGGGTGTCTTTAAGCTGCATGTCGGCTTTCCTTAACAGCACCGCGGCAAGCGCGGAGCGAATTATGATTGTAGAAAGGCGCCTTATAGGCTGCCGTCAGGGAAATCATTCACCGGGCTGAAGCACATAAATAGCGCACTGATTGAAACTCGTGCGGTTCAGCACCCAGACAAGAGCGTTTGAAATCTCAAACGAATCCTAGGATCAAAGGGGGTAAAGGACAATAGCCTGTTCGAAAAAAAGAACGAAAACGCCGCATTTGCCTAATTTTTCTGATCAACGTAGCAATAGCAGGTTACGCTTTGGAAAAACGCAGGCGATTCAGCAGCATGGACGCCCGCAGTGCATATGAGTATCATGGCGCCCGCATTGCACCAGTAGCTCAGCTGGATAGAGTACTGCCCTCCGAAGGCAGTGGTCGTGGGTTCGAATCCCGCCTGGTGCACCATACGTAGAAACGAGAAAGCCTCAGACCGCAGGGTCTGGGGCTTTTTTGTGGGCGTCATGAAATGAATAGAGCAGTTTTGTCTGAAACAAAAACTGACGACACCCAAGTTACCGAAGGTGGTGGATTTGTGGCTCGAGTGTTCAACTGTGTCAACGGCGTGGACCCTGTTCCAACCATCTCAATGACAAACCGGGGCTGATTGTGGAGCACCCAGATGATTGATCAAAAAGACAACGACCTTCCTTCTGCACCACAAGGCGAACTGCTGCTATTTCAAAGCGCTGATGGTCAGGTCCGCCTTGAATGTCGCTTCGGAGCCGATACGCTTTGGCTTTCCCAAGCGATGATCTGCGAGTTGTATGGTAAGGCCAAAGCCACCATCAGCGAGCACATCAGCCACATCCTCGCGGAGGGCGAGTTAGTGGAAGATTCAGTTGTTCGGTATTACCGAACAACTGCCGCTGACAACAAACCTTACAACGTCAAATACTTCAGCCTTCCGCTGATTCTCGCAGTGGGTTACCGAGTCCGCTCTAAACGCGGTACCCAGTTCCGTCAGTGGGCTACGCAGACTCTGCAGGAGTACCTGATCAAGGGTTTCGTGATGGATGACGAAAGGTTGAGAAATCCTCCTGTAGGACATTCACTGGTACCCGATTATTTCGACGAAATGTTGGAACGCATTCGCGATATTCGGGCCAGCGAGCGGCGGGTGTATTTAAGGGTAAGGGATATCTTCGCGATGGCTGCGGACTATGCGCCATCAAACAAAGAGACCACCGCGTTCTTCCAGATCATTCAAAATAAGCTTCATTTCGCCAGCACCGGACTGACGGCAGCCGAGATGATTGCTCATCGCGTTGACGCTACCAAGCTGAATTTGGGTTTGACGGGGTTCAAAGGGGATGAGGTGCGCAAAAGCGATGTCACAATCGCCAAGAATTACCTTAATCAAGAAGAAATCAGTGCGCTAAATCGCATCGTCACCATGTGGCTGGATTTCGCAGAAGATCAGGCATTGATGCGCAAGCAGGTTTTCCTACGGGACTGGCAGGAGAAGCTGGACCAATTTCTGGAATTCAACAGTCGTGAAGTTCTGCAAGGTGCGGGAAAGATCAGTAAACAGGAAGCTGAAGAAAAAGCGCGGGCGGAATATGAACGCTATGCCGAGCAGCGCCGGAGTCTGAAAGAAACGGAGGGTGAAGGTTTGGGTATTGAGGCACTACGCAGCATTTCACAAATAAATCGCCACTAAGATGTGGAAAACTCGACTTGATCTGACAGTCACAACAGGAAACCCGGTAACTGTCAGACCGGGCCGCCTGAGCGCACACAAAAAACCGCCGAAGCGGTTTTTTCATTCAGTCGTCCAATCAAACTCGTCGTAATCATCATCGTCTTCTTCATCCTCGATCAACTCATCATCAAGAACGTCTTCCTCAAACGCTTCCTCTGCCTGCTTCGCCAGCAGAAACTCCTTACGACTCTCAGTAACAGCCCGCCGTAATTCCTGACCCTTCACCGGGCAGTTGAGCATTTGGGCGATGCGGTCGATTTTTTTCGCCATGGCTACCTCCAACGCATCGGCTATAGGCCGATAGTGCGCGCTTTCGGGCGTCGATGCCAAATGACTGACTGCCCTGCCTCTCAGTTTTTCTGCAAATCCTTGAGTCTGGCCGTGAGATTTTCCTTGGGAAAGCGTTTGTGCAATGTCGCCATCAGGTCAGCGGCCGCTTGAGCCTGACCAGCCTTTTGCAGGCGGATCACTTCCCTTAATTGATCGTCGATAAACTTTGCTGGAGCTATCGCCGAGCGTTTGCTGACCTTCGCTTCGTCAGCCATTTCAGCGCTGATCGATTCGCTCTGCGCGGGGGCGGAAAAATCGGCCATTGGCGCCGCAGGCGCGGGGGCGGACATTGCGCCGGCCGGGGCAGCCAGCGAGCGAGCAACCGAAGGTGATACCTCGGCGGCTTCTTTTTTGGCAACCGGTGCAGACACTTTGGGGGCCGGGGCAAAGTCGTAACTCGGCAGCTGCTCCTCCGTGCGTTGCACCAGTGCAAGCATCAGGGCCACGCCGACGAGGCTGGCAAATGCAACCTGCCAACGGGGTTTCTGGCAGGCCTGGACCCAGCGTTTCCACAGACCTGGCTTCTGCACAGGGGCTTCACGGTGTGCGGCAGCCAGGAGGAACGCGTCGAGATGAGCCGGTGGTTCGCTAGTCGCGTGTTCACGATAGTGCTTCAACACTTCGTCTTCTGGCGTAGGACGGGCGTCAGTCATGTCAGTACCTCCTCGGCCAGCAGCCGACGCAGTTTTTGCTGGGCGTAGCGCAAGCGGCTTTTGACGGTTTCCAGCGGTGTTTCGGTGAGGGTGGCGATCTGTGGCAGGTCGAGATCGCCATGGGCGCGCAGCAGGAACACTTCGCGCTGGTCCGCGGGCAGGTTTTGCAGGGCCGCTTCGAGGCGCTGGTTGTCGCGGCTCAGGCTCAGCAGTTGTTCGGGATCGGCTGCGTCATCGCTCAGCGCGTGGATCTGTTCGTCATAGCTGTCATGCAAGGGGTTGTGGATTCCGTGTTTGCGCCAGTGATCGATCAGGCGGTTGCGGGCAATCTGATAAAGCCAGGTACGAAAATTCGCCCGGCCTTGTGGCTGACTGGTGCTGCGGATCAGGCTCAGCCAGGTGTCCTGGTAAACCTCTTCGGCCAGCTCGGACTTGCCGCTCAGGCCGAGCAGGAATCGGTAGAGCCCTTGGCGGTGACGGGCGTACAGAATCTCGAACGCCGGCCCGTCGCCTGCGCGATAACGGGCCAGCAGCGATTCGTCGCTCGATTCAGGAGCAGACATTTCAGTTGTAGCCTCCTTTAAGCGGCTCACTGTTCGAGGCGGTCGTGGTTCGCAGACTTTGCGCCAACTCCACCAATTGCACGAACTCTGCCCGCAGACCAAATCGATCCTCGCCCCGCGCACCGCGAGCCAAAGCCTCGGTGTCCTTCATGCTGAAATCATCGGTATAACGCCCGTCCTTGAGCTGCTGGGAAAACGCCGCGACGGCCGCCGCAAATCGCAGGTCTTCACTGGCTGGCGCAGCACTGTCAGTGATCGGCCGCTCGATCAAGCGACTGTTCCCACCTTCGGGCAACTGATATCGCACGCGCAGCATGGCCATTTCCCCAGATTTCCCGGAAGCAACTGCCCCGGAGTTGCCATACCGCAGCGGCTCCAACCAGCCCTTCTCGCCCTTGGGCACAATTTCGTACAACGCCGTCACCGTATGTCCTGCGCCGATTTCACCGGCGTCGACCTTGTCGTTGCTGAAGTCTTCACGTTTCAACGCGCGATTCTCATACCCCAACAGCCGATATTCGCTGACCTGCGCCGGGTTGAACTCCACTTGCAGCTTCACGTTTTTCGCCACGACCGCGAGGGTCGAGCCGAGCTGATCCACCAGCACCTTGCGCGCCTCGCGCAAGTTGTCGATGTAGGCGTAGTTACCGTCGCCGGCATCGGCCAACTGTTCCATCAGGTGTTCATTGTAGTTATCCACACCAAACCCCAACGTGGTCAGGGAAACGCCGGTCTTGCGTTTATCCACAGCCATTTGCTTGAGGCTGTCGAAGTCGCTGATGCCGACGTTGAAGTCACCGTCGGTGGCCAGCAGGATGCGGTTGATGCCCTTGGGAATAAACGCCTGCTGCGCCATCTGATAGGCCAGTTCGATACCTGACGCCCCAGCGGTTGAACCGCCGGCGGTCAGTTGATCGATGGCGGTACGAATCTTCGCTTTGTCGCGTCCGGAGGTCGGCTCCAGCACCACACGCGAATCACCGGCATAAACGACCAATGAAACCCGGTCCTGCTCGCGCAATTGATCGACCAGCAATTTCAGGGTGCTTTTGACCAGCGGCAAACCCTCGCGTCGGTCCATCGAGCCGGACACGTCCACCAAAAACACCAGGTTCGCCGGGGCCAGCTCCGCCACCGCGCGGTCCGAGGCCTTGATGCCGATGCGCAGCAATCGGGTATGCGGGTTCCACGGCGACGGCGCCAGCTCTGTGGTTACGCCGAAGGGCGAGCCATCGGTAGGCAATGCGTAATCGTAGGGAAAGTAATTGACCATTTCCTCCAGTCGCACCGCACCTTCCGGTGGCAGGCGCCCTTGATTGAGCAAGCGGCGGACGTTGGCGTAAGCACCGGTGTCGACGTCGGCGCTGAAGGTCGAGACGGGCGCTTCGGCCACGCTGTGAATCGGGTTATCCGCCAGCGCTTGATACTGCTCCCGCTGCTCATCCCGATATCCCTGCGGATACGCTTCGCCCGCTGGCATCGGTGCATAGCTTGCAGTCGGTGCAGGGTGAACGCTGCGCTTGGCCATCGAAGTGTCTGCCATGACAGCCTCGCTGCGCACCACGACTTCAGCCGGCAGCGCACCTTGAACCGGTGGCGCAACCGAGGCGGAATCAGACTTGGATGAAACGCCGCAACCGGCAATGGCCAGCAGCAACCCGGCGGCGAAACCCTGGGCGGCCGGGCGGAGGAAATGCAGAGGGAGGGACATGGGGGCTGACCTCAGGAGGAAATTGATCCATTCATCCTCTGAGACGGACAGCCCGACAGGTTCGGGTTAAACCGCAGTGAAAAGAATCTTCAGCGGTGATAACGCCGCACTACGCTGCTGTTTCTCAGCACATGGTCTTTGATCTTTTCCAGTAGCTGTGCGCGGGTAAGGCCAGCAGGCAAGGCGTCCGGTGCCAGGTCCAGGGCATAAATCTGGATGATGTAGTGGTGCGCGCTATCGCCGACCGGAGGGCAAGGGCCGACATAAGTCGTGGTGCCTTTGACGTTCGTGCCTCCGACGCCTTCAAGGGCGGATTTGGCGCCGACACCGGCCGGGATCTGGTGGGTGGTCGGTTTGATGCCGTAATGCACCCAGTGATCGACGCCCTGGCCTTTCGCACCATCGGGGTCATGCATGACGATTGCGTAACTGAGGGTACCCGCCGGACCGGCGTTCCAGTTCAAGGCCGGTGACTGGTTGTGCCCACCACAATTGGGCGCATCGCTGGCGGCGACCGAGGTAAACAGTCGATCGTCGGTGACACCTGGGATGTTCAGGGTGAAACGCTCCTGGGCCTGCGCCGGAAATTGCACGCAAAGGGCGACTGCAACGGCCGCCAGCCAAGGGTTCAGAGAGGTCAATCGGGTCATACCGGAGCACCTTGTGCGGGTGGGGCCGTCGTCGGCGTGCAAACTATAGCCGGACCGTTCATTCCGTGGCAGTGGGAATTGGCTGAACCTCCATATAAGCGCCAAACTCTTAAGTGAAACGCTTGCCTGGAGAGTGATCATGGCACTGCACCGTGTCGCCCGTTTCGCCGATGTGTCCGAAAACCGGGGCCTTGAGGTTCAGATCGCAGACACGAAAATTGTCCTGCTGCGGGTGGGCGATCAACTACGCGCCTTTCAGGGCGAATGCCCCCATGCCGGAGCGCCGCTGGCCGACGGCGCTCTGTGCCACGGACGTTTGATCTGCCCGTGGCACAAGGCTGCGTATCGGATCGAGGACGGTGCGCTGTGCGAACCGCCGGCCCTGGACAGCCTCAAGCGCTATCCGCTGGAAGTGCGCGATGGCGAGGTCTGGGTCGACGATCAGCCGATGCCCGACGCTCACACCCCACCGGCGGACGACGAGCGAACCTTTGTGATCATCGGTGCCGGTGCAGCAGGCACGGCGTGCGCGGCGGCGTTGCGCGAAAAGGGCTTCGGTGGCCGGGTGCTGTTGATCGACCGTGAAACCGACGCCGGTTACGACCGCACGGTATTAAGCAAATTCGTGATTGCCGGGGAGATGCCGCCGGAAGAAGTCCCGCCGCTGCGTGATGAAAATTTTTACCGCGAACAGCGCATTGAGCGAATAAACGCTGAAGTGACGAGCCTGGACGCCGCGAACAAGACGTTGCGCCTGGCTGATGGTCAATCGCTGAGCTACGACGCTGCCCTGCTCGCCACCGGCGGCACACCCAATCCGCTGACGCTGCCTGGCGCCGACCTGCCGCAGGTGTTCGTGTTGCGTTCGAAGGATCAGGCGCAGGGGATTCTGGGCTCGGCAAAACCAGGCCAACGAGCGGTGATCATCGGCGACAGTTTTATTGCCATGGAATCCGCGTCCTCCCTGCGTCAATACGGCCTGGACGTCACCGTGCTGGCCCGTCACGCCGTGCCTTTTGCCAAACAGTTTGGCGATGCCGTCGGCAAATCGATTCGTGCCCTGCACGAGGCCAACGGCGTGGTGTTTCATACGGATGGCAACGCAACGCACATCGAAGGAAGCGCCAAGGTCGAAGCGGTGCGCCTGGACAACGGTCAACGTTTACCGGCGGATCTGGTGTTGGTCGGCATTGGCGTCAGCCCGGCAACTGGCGCATTTACCGGCCTTCCCCTGGAAAAGGACCAGTCGCTGAAGGTCGATGGCGGGATGCGCGTGACCGATGGGCTTTGGGCCGCCGGCGATATCGCGACCTTCCCGCTCAACGGCCAGCCCCAACGGATCGAACATTGGCGCCTGGCGCAGCAACAGGCACGGATCGCGGCGATGAACATGCTCGGCGGCGACGAGCATTACCTCGACGTCCCCTATTTCTGGACTTGGCACTTCGGTAAAAACTACGACTACCTTGGACACGCCGCGACCTGGGATGAGGTCGAGTTCAAAGGCGACCCTGACCATCCACCCTTTATCGGCCTGTTCGGCAAGGATGGATTGGTGGTCGCCGCGGTGGCATGCGATGAAGAACGTGCAATAGCGCTACTCGCCGAACGGATGAAACAGCCGTTGCCGGTGGATGAGGCGTGGCGGCTGATTCGGGATCTGAATTAACGGGATGAGGGAGTCCTTCGGCCTCCAGCGGGAGCAAGCTCCCTCGCCACAAGCCAGACAACAAAACGCCCGGCGTCTGCGTTGCGCAGAGGCCGGGCGTCGGTCTGTAAGCCCTGGTTTTACTCGACGGCGACATTACCGCCGAGTTTGCTCATGACAAACCCGACAAACTCTTCGACGGTCATCTTCTGGCCGTTGAATTCCACCTGATTATTGGCGTAGTGCAGTTTGGCGACGATGTTGTTGTCTTCCAGTTTTGCCAACTGCGTGCCGACTGCCATGCTGCCAAACATGTCGGCGGTGGCGGTGGCCTGATCGGCGATGAGCTTGGCGTCGGTCTGACCGTCGATTTGCGACTGCACGCTCAGCAGGTCAACGAGCATTGGCTTGGACACTTTCACGTTGACGTCCAGCAGCGCGATCAGTTGTTGGGTCAACTGGTCTGGCGGCAGGTCCATGGATTGAGGTTTGGTCAGGTCGAGCACCAGGTTGGCGCGGCTTTCGCCATTGGCGGTGTTGAACGACAGATTCTCCAGCGCGACCTGCGGGCCGGCGGCCAGCAGTTTCTCCAGGCCGGTTTTGACCTGCGCCTCTTCGGCCGGAGTCAGGATCAATTCTGGCGCCGGTTGACCCGCAGCCACGGCCTCAGCGGCGGCCCTCTCGTACGGTTGCAGTTTGGTCTGGTAAATCTGCATCAACGACATTGTTGCCGGGATGTCGAGGTTCTTCAGGCTCATGGCCATCTGCGCAGAGCCGACCGTCTTGCCGTTCAGGCTCACCTCACCCACCTTGTAATCGGCACGCCCCGAAGCGCTGGTGCCGGATTCCTCGGTCTGGTTCTTCATTTCAAATTTCTTGAAACCCAAGACCGACTGCTTGGCGCCGAAGGTGGTCTTGCTGTCGGTCAGCTCGACGGTGTTCTCGCCGGTGTAGTAGCCGTAGGTACTTTTTGTCAGGTTGCTGGCCAGGGTCAGGCCGTTCAGTTCGACCTTCACCGGCGTCTGGTCTTCAGCGACCGTGCTCAGGGTCAGGCTGTCCATGTAACCGTCGGCCTTGACCTTCTGCGCTTGAGCGCTGGCGGCGACATCGAGGTTCAGCCCGGAGAATTTCAGGTTGGACTTGTCGTCAAGCGCCACGTCCAGCGGCAGCAATTGCAGGGTGCCGTTGGTGGCATTGTCGTAACCGATGTTGACCACGCCCGTGAGTGGCGATTTGTCCTTGGCAGCGACGAACCATTTTTCGGTGGTCGGGGTTCTTTCCAGTTCGTAGTGACTGGTGGCCAGGACCGGCAGCCACTTCAGCGACACCAGGCGCGAAAACGGCAGCGGACCGTGCTCGACGCGATCGACGAACAGCAGTTCGACCGGGGCCTCGCCGAACATCTCACCTTCGCCCTTGAGGCGGTAGTGCGCGGTGCTGCTGAACACATGGCGCTCCAGCGATACCAGTTCCAGCGACGCCGTGCCGTTGGAACCGACCAGCGCGGCTTGCAGCTCTTTGTTGGCGTCGGCGATCGAGGTGTTCAGCACGCCTTCGAGTTTGGTGCCGGTGTACCAGGCACCGCCGGCGCTGATTGCACCGATGGCAACGACGATTCCAAGAAGCACGCCTGCTGATTTATTCATGAATGACCCGATCAATGTCCGTTGTTTGAAGTGTGGTCGTCTTCCCTGAACCCATGACGGGTTGCGGTCACGACTGCGTTAAAAGTGCGATGGAGATTAGCATCAGGCGCACCGGGCGACCCAATGATTAAAGGTTAAAGAGTGTCTATGGAATGCCGCTGCTTGTGGACAACTGGCAAGGGGTGAGAGTTTCAGCGCTCATTAGATCGCCTTCGCGAGCAGGCTCGCTCCCACAGGGTGTTGTGATCGACACATAACCCATGTGGGAGCGAGCCTGCTCGCGAAGGCGTCAGTACAGGCAACATCAACTCAGGAATACTGAACCTCGATCTCATCAAGCTGATGATCAAAGCTCTTGAGCCGTGCGGTCCATGTATAGACCAGCACTTCGAAGTCGCGATTGATCACCGCCGTGCCGCTTGGGGATTCCGAGCGCGGGTCGCAGAAGTCCAGTTGATAACGTTCGCGGGCCATGGCGGTGGCGACATCGGAAAGTTCCCTGGCGTTATTGAGCCAGTGCCAGCCTTCCTCGGACACTTGCTTGTCCAGCGCCTGGCATTGTTTTTTCAGGGTTTCGAGGCTTTTTTCCAGCGGTGTGCCGGTGAGTTCGCCCATGACTTCCTGGAACGTACGCCCCGGTTGCCAATAACTGCCCCAGAAATACCGATCGAACACCGTTTCGACACGACGCAGCGCGACCTTGGTGTCCCAGATCAGCACCAGGGTCTTGCCTTGTTCGAGTTGCCTTTTTTTGATGCGCGCGCCCTGGACTGAAGCCCAGGCCACCACCACGATTGCCATCACGGCAATCAGTGCCGTGGCGCTGTCGAGGAACACCAGTGCCTTGTCGATCTGGTGGGCCAGCATGATGCCGTAGAAATAAGTGGCCGATAGCAACACCAATGCCGCAATAGCGCACCAGAAGCCGGGAGCATAAGGGTTTTTCATTATTGGAATCCCCATGACCAACGCGAGCCTTGATTGATGAGTTCGACGCGCGACCTCATCAAATCAAAGCATAGCAACGGCCTCAGGGTTTGCCGGAGTTCGTGCCTTGCGTTCGTCCGCTTTCCCAGCCGCCACCCAAGGCCAGGAACAAATCGATCTGGCTGATGGCAACCTGCGTGCTGGCGGAAGCCAGTTGCGCCCGCACGTCGGTGTAGGTGCGGGTCGCTTGCAAGTCCGCCAGGAACGACGCGCGGCCGGCCTGGAAGAAGCGGTGAGTCTGATCTGCCGCCAGTTGCGCCGATTGTTCGGCGTCGGCCAGCGCGTCGCGCCGCTGCAGCAACGCGGAGTACTGGGCCAGGCCGGTCTGGGTCTCGCGGATGGCGTTGAGCACCACGCCATCGAAATGCGCCAGCGCGCCTTGGGTCGTTGCTTCAGCCTCGCGGATTCGCGCCCGGGAGCCGTTGGACGGCACGGTCCAGGTCAGTAACGGCCCGAAGCCCCAGCGATTGGTCGCCGGTTTGCCGAGGTTTTCCAGGATACCGACGGTACCGACGGTCGCGCCGATGCTGATGTCCGGGTACAACTCGCCGGTGGCGATGCCGATGCCGGCGGTCGACGCCGCCAATCGACGCTCGGCCTGTCGCACATCGGGACGGCGTTTGAGCAAGGTGGCGCCGTCACCGACCGGCAACAATTGCGCAATCTTTGGCAGCTCCGCGCAGCGGTCGGTGCCGGATGGCAGTTGATCCAGTGGTTTGGCCAGCAGCATCGACAACCGGAACAACCCGGCCTGCCGCGCCGCCTCATAACGCGGCATGTCGGCGCGCAAGGATTTGAATTGGGTTTGCGAGCGGGTCACCTGGGTCTCATCACCGCGCCCGGCGTCACGCAGACGCTGGATCAGCGTGGTGCTCTGGGCTTGCAGGTCGAGGGAATGCTGGGCGATTTCCTGCTCTTCGTTGGCTGCGCAGATTTGGGTGTAGGCCCGGACCACATCGGCTACCAAGGTGATTCTTGCGGTATCGGCTGCGGCTTGAGTCGCATCGGCATTAGCCTTGGCCGCCTCGATGCCGCGCTGCAACGTGCCAAACAGGTCGAACTGATACGAGGTGGTAATGCCAATGTCGCCGACGTTGGCCACCGGCACTTTCTCCGGCAGCAGGAATGCTTCGCCGGACTCCTGCAAACGCTGGGCGCCCATCTTCACCCCGCCGCTCCAGCCACCGGCCGCTTGAGCTTCATCGACCTGTGCGCGGGCTCGGGAAAGGTTCGCCGCCGTCACGCGTAAATCAGTGTTGGAGGCCATGGCCTGCTGGACCAATTGATCGAGGCGCGGATCCTGATACAAGCGCCACCAATCGCTGGGCACCGGTGCCGAGACGACATTTTTGCCGTTCACCGCCAAGTCGCCCTGCAAGTCTTCACGGTGCACGGCGGCCTCGTCCGGCACGTGATAATCCGGCCCGACCACCTGGCAGGCCGACAGCAACAGGCCTAACCCGGCGATAGCCAAACCCGAGGCCCTGCTCATTTCGCGGGCTCCTGGGTTTGATCGTCAATGATCGACACCGTGGCAGTACGCCCGGCAATCATGCGGAAATCCGCCGGCACGTCGTCGAAGGCGATCCGCACCGGAATCCGCTGGGCCAGCCGCACCCAACTGAACGCCGGGTTGACGTTGGGCAGCAGGTTGCTGCCGCTGCTGCGGTCGCGGTCTTCAATGCCGGCGACGATGCTTTCCACGTGCCCGCGCAGGCGAGCGCGGTCGCCGATCACCCGAATATCGACGCTCTGGCCGACATGAATGCCGTCCAGTTTGGTTTCTTCAAAATAACCGTCGATGTGAAATGAATTGCTGTCCACCACCGACAACACCGGACGCCCGGCGGTAACGAATTCCTGATTGCGCGGTGCACGGTCGTTGACGTAGCCATCCACCGGGCTGCGGATGGTCGAGCGGTCGAGGTTGAGCTGGGCGCTGTCCACCGCCACCTGAGCTTCCATCAGCGCCACCTCGGCGCGGGCCACCCGGGACTGGCTCTCTTCCAGTTGCTCGCCCGGCACCAGATTGCCGAGGCCACGGTTACGCTTGGCTTCGCGTTGCGCCTGCGCCAGGGTTTCCTGACGGTCGGCGACCGTTGCCTTGGCCTGACGCAGGGCCAGTTTGAAACGGTCCTGATCAATGCTGAACAACACCTGGCCACGTTTGACTAATTGGTTGTCACGCACGTCGACCCGCTGGATCAGCCCGGACACGTCCGGCGCGATCTGCACGATGTCGGCGCGAATGTGGCCGTCCCGGGTCCAGGGCGCGAACATGTAATACATCACCATGCGCCAGACCACGACAACGGCGAAGGTCACGATCAGCAGGGTCAGCACCACGCGACCGATGGTCAAAAAAGGTTTTTTCATGTCATCAGGTATCGACTGAGTGAGTCCACGGCGCCGAGCAGCACAGCGTAGAGAGCCACGTTAAACAATGCCCGGTGCCAGACCAGACGGTAAAAGTGCAGACGCGTCAGCAACCCGTGCACCAGCAGGAACAACACGTACGTAATGCCCATCAGCACCAGCAGCGTGGGCAGGAACACCCCGCTGATATCCAGATCACCGATCATAAAGGCGCTCCATCGATGCCATGGGGAAGCGGTTCTTCGAGCTCGCCGGTGCCGACGAATTCCACCCCTGGCAGCAGCGACAGACGTAGGCCGCTCAGGGCGTGCAGCAAATGCAGACGCGCACCTTCATCGCATTCCGTGTTGAGGGCACGGCGGGTGCGATCCAGGGTCATCAACAACGGACTCGGTGCCGGCAAACGTTCGCCAGCCTTGAGGCAGGCCTTGAAATACTCGCCAACCTCGGCCACCACCTGATGCAGCAGCATTTGCGGTACGCCGAGTACTCGCGGTGTATAGGCGAGCAAATCCAGCAGGTTCAGCGCCACGCGCACTTCCCGCAGGGCGATGCCCGTGTCCTGGCCGGCCATGGCCAGGCGGGGCAAATGCTGCATCAGACGATCGAGCATCTGCACACCCAAATGCCGGTGTTCAGACAACGTGGCCGGCTCGGTCAGGCTGACAATGTCGCGCCAGCTGAAACGGGTCAGGCGCTTGGCCGCCAGTTCGGAACCGAACGGCCGGGCGATCAGGGTCCAGACGAAGGCGAACAACAAACCCACGGGGCCGGCGAGGTTGGAGTTGGCGAAACTGAGGAAATCTGCGTCGTAGGCGCCCTGAATGCTGATGAAGGATGAGGTGTTGACCAGGGTCAGCAGCATGCCCAGATAGAACTGTGGCTTGACCGTCAGGGTGCCGATGCAAATAAACGGCACGGCAAACGCCAGCACCAGCATCGGGAAGTCATGCAGGTTGGGCAGGACCAGAAACAGATAAAGACTGGCGAACAATACCGACATCGCCGTCCAGAAAAAGAATCGGTAGATCTGCGGCGCCGGGTCGTCCATCGAGGCGAAAAAGCTGCACGCCACCGCCGCCAGAATCACCGCGGCGCCACCGTCGGTCCAGCCGAGCAGAATCCACAGCACCGAAGCAACAATGATGGCGGTGACGGTGGACGCCGCCGAATAGAGCATCAGCCCACGGTCGAGAAACGGCGACAGCCGACCCAGCCGCCAGTGCCGATAGACCGCGCGCCAGCTGTCCTGGCTTTCGCACTGGATGGCGTACTGCAGGCTGCGGCAGTCCTGCCACACATCGATCCACTCGCCAAGGCGATACAGGGCGTTGGAGAAAAGCAACTGCTTGCGATCATCCAACGCTTCGGCGGACGGTTGCAGGGCTTCGAGTTGGTCTTTCAGCGTCTGCCAGCGGGTGAGGTCGGCGTCTTTGTGGCCGAGCCATTCGGTGGTCGCGGCCAGCAGCGGCGCGAACTTATCCACAAGCTCGGGCGTGCGCCGCTCAAGGGCATAGAGCGCGTCGTCGAGGGCGTCGATCACTGGCAGCAGGTGAATCATGCGGCCGCGCAGTTCCTTGGTGTTGCGCACCGTTTGCGGCCGTGCGCCTTCGTGTGGGAGCTGGCCGATCATCAATTCCAGCGTGTTAAAGGTCGCGACCATCGAGGAGCGCAACGCGCTGACTTCGTCCGGCTGCACGTTGCGGCTGAGGAAATGCAGGCTGTAAGTCGAGGCATCGGCAAACCATTTGTTCACCGAATCATTGAACACCGGCGCCAGCCGCCGGGGCCAGAACATGGCGCCAACCACCGCCGCTACGGCGATGCCGAGGAAGATCTCTTCCGTCCGCGCTTCGGCCACGTCCCACACCCCCAACGGGTTATCCACCACCGGCAGAGCGATCAGCGGCAAGGTGTAACCGGCGAGCATCAGGGCGTAACTGTTGGCCGTGCGCAGGTGCAGCGACAGAAACAACAGAATCCCGGTCCACAGCGCGATGACCACCACCAGCACATAGGGGCTCTGGACAAACATCGGCACGAAAAAAACCGCGGCGGCGGCACCGAGAAGGGTGCCGACTGCGCGGTACAGCGCCTTGGAACTGGTAGGGCCGACAAACGGACTGGAAACGATGTAGACCGTGGCCATCGCCCAATACGGCCGGGGCATTTGCATGAGCATGGCGATGTACAACGCGATCATCGATGCCGCGAACGTTCGCACACCGTAGAACCAGTCCCGCGCCGGGGGCATGCCGGTAAAAAATCCGCTCAAGGGTTGATCACCGGCAGATGATTGGCCGATTCAAAAGCCCTCAGTACCCGCAACGCTGCTTCCAGATCACGCTGATCGATCCCTTCGAGCACTTCATGGCGCAAACGCACCAGCTCGATTTCGACGGCTTGCACCAACTCACGACCCGTCTCGGTCAGGCTCAGGCATTTGGCGCGACGGTCATGGGCGTCTTCGGTACGGCAGACATAACCGGCATGACACAACTGATCCAGCAGACGCACCAGGGACGGACTCTCCATCCCGGCCGCCTGCGCCACCGTCACCTGCCGCACACCCTCGCCCAAACGCCCGATCATCAACAACGGAACGGCGCAGGCTTCGGAGATTCCATAGTTGACCAGCGTGGTCTGACAGATCTTCCGCCAATGCCTGGCGGCCACCACCATGGAGCTGCTGATGTTCATCTGGAGAGCGTCGAGGTTCTTCGGCACGAGGGGAAACACACACTGTTAGTTTGCTAACTATCAATATGGCATTTGAGGGGAAAGCTGGTCAAGTTTTGAAACAATTCTCAGGCGGACGGACAGCTTTCCGACCCTCATCAGGACGCCAGATTGAAATCGCCCAGACGCACCAGCATCGCTTCATAAAGATCTGCCGAAACCAGATAGGCCTTGATCTTATTGTTTTCCAGCACCGCAATAGGCCCAGCTTGCGCCTCGCGTACCGTAGTTCCTGCGTTTTTCGCGAGCTCAGAGATGCTGATGACTCTTTCTGCCAAAACACGTTGCATGACTCGGTCTCATAGTCGGACTCAACGCCATGAAAGCTACTTCAGCTCAGGTAATACCTTTCAGAAAAGCTGTGACAAGGTTTTGCGCTCAGAGTTTTTACACCCCTCGCCCCTTCCTCAACAGCACATCCAGCTGATCCACCACCTCCGCCCAATCGGCGTCATCCAGAATATCGTCACGCAGGAAATCCGCCTGGCTCTTGGACCAGAAGAACGCATCCGCCAGGTGCAGTTCGGGTTTGAGCGGTGAATGGGTGGCGATGAATTTATCGATGCTTTCGGCGTCATCAGGCAGGCCGAGTTGTTTGAACAGGTTGGGGAGGCTGTGGGTTGGGGATTCCATATCGGGCTCCTTTGTAATGGCAAATAATTGGGTGACTGCTGCGCAGTCAATCGCGAGCAGGCTCGCTCCCACATGGAATCGCGCTCAACTGTGGGAGCGAGCCTGCTCGCGATGGCGATGTAACTGACGCCGAAAAACTACTGACTCAACTCGCACACTTCCGCATGCGGCACCATTTTCAGGAATTCCGGCACGCTCATGTGCACCAGGTTGTTGTGGTTACCAGCCTCCAGGTAGATGTCTTTTTGCCGGGTCAGCAGCGGATCGATGA
Organism: Pseudomonas sp. Root329; assembly: GCF_001424925.1. Lineage (NCBI taxonomy): Bacteria > Pseudomonadati > Pseudomonadota > Gammaproteobacteria > Pseudomonadales > Pseudomonadaceae > Pseudomonas > Pseudomonas sp. Root329. The sequence goes on from NZ_LMCV01000048.1 coordinate 163,400, forward strand.
CCATGTCCAGGCCATAGGATTCGCCCAACGCAGGCACCGCGCCGCGTTCGCAATCCTGGAACAGATGCGCCAGGGTGCTTTCCCGGGTGATCTGCCATTCGCCGCTGCCACGTACTTTGCTCAGGTCCAGGTGACGACTCGCCGGCAGCACAGCCATCAGAAAATGACCGTGGTGGTCGTCGAGGATCACCGATTTGGCCACCCGTTCCGCAGGAATGCCCGCGACCCGCGCCGTTTCAAGGCTGCTGGCCGAGTGCGGATGGGTGACGATGTCAAATTCGCAGTGAGCCTTATTGAGGCTGTCCTGCACAGTTCTTGCCATACGCATGATGCACCTCGGAGTCCGCAACAAACTTTCGCGGACGATGGTTAAACCTTTTCTCTCCACTAAAAGTCTAGGCCCGCTGGCGCAATCGCGCGGGAAATCTGCCCGCCGGAATAACGTCAACAACTGATCAAAATTCGTACAATTCAGAGCTCAGCTAGACTGTATGTAACGCGGATCACCTGAATCGGCACGGTGCTCTCAGGTTCTTCGCGAGCAAGCTCGCTCCTACAGGGAGGGTCACGTGAACACTCGTTGTTGTGCAGTTGCGCTGCTGTTGGCCTTGAGCGGATCGGTCTTCGCAGCAGACACCGTCGTCCTGCTGGTGCCCAACCCCATCGGGATCTGGCTGATCACGTTCGGCATCGCGTTTCTGATCGCCGAGGCGGCCCTGCCCAATTACGGCGTGATCGGTCTGGGCGGCATTGTGATGTTCGTGATCGGTGCGGTGATTCTGAGCAACACCGAGGTGCCGGTTCCGTTGATGATCGGCCTGGGACTGATCAGTGCCCTGTTGCTGATTTTCCTGCTGATCCACGCTTTGAAAACCCGACCGCGCGAAAACGTCAGTGGCGATGCAGGACTGGTGGGCAGCGTGACCCCGGTGATGTCGCTGGCCGGCAATGCCTACAACGGTTGGGTGCACCTGCAAGGAGAAAAGTGGCAAGTGCTCAGCGCCACGCCGCTGCAACCCGGGCAAAGGGTCCGGGTGGTGGCACGCAAGGGATTATTGCTGGAAGTGGCCGCGGCTGACGCGGCGCCGGGTGGAGAATAAACATGGGCCTGCAACTGGGTTTTGCCGCGCTGCTGTTACTGGTGATTGCATTGGCGGGGTCGACCTTTCGCATCCTGCGCGAATACGAGCGCGGGGTGGTGTTCCAGCTCGGGCGCTTCTGGCAGGTCAAAGGCCCTGGCCTGATCCTGCTGATTCCGGTGGTGCAGCAAATGGTTCGCGTCGACTTGCGTACCGTGGTCCTCGACGTGCCGCCGCAAGATGTGATCACCCGCGACAACGTCTCGGTCAAGGTCAACGCGGTGCTGTATTTCCGCGTCCTCGATCCGCAGAAAGCGATTATTCAGGTTGAAGACTTTCTCATGGCCACCAGCCAATTGGCTCAGACCACGTTGCGGGCAGTGCTCGGTAAACATGAACTGGATGAATTGCTGGCCGAGCGTGAACGGTTGAACATCGACATCCAGCAAGTGCTCGACGCCCAGACCGATGCGTGGGGCATCAAGGTCGCCAACGTCGAGATCAAGCACGTGGACCTCAACGAATCGATGATCCGCGCCATCGCCAAACAGGCTGAAGCCGAACGGGAACGCCGGGCCAAGGTGATTCACGCCGAAGGCGAATTGCAGGCTTCGGAGAAACTCATGCAGGCCGCAGAGATGCTGGGTCGCCAGCCTGGGGCGATGCAGCTGCGGTATATGCAGACGTTGAGTTCGATTGCCGGGGACAAGAGTTCGACGATTGTCTTTCCGCTGCCGATCGAGTTGCTCAAGGGGATGGCGGATTTGTCGTCCAAATCCTGACCTTCTGCGCAAACACCAACGTCCGGTAACCGCGTCGGAGATTTCCTTCAAGTTGTAGTGGTGTTGGTGAACTTGTTCCGGTCCGAAGCCAGGTCTAGTCTGGCTTTGTCACTGAATAAACGGTGACACGGACGTGCAAGTCCGACGAAACTGTTTAGGCCGCAATTGCCATGGCTCATTGTTTTATGGCGGCTGCGCGCAGGAGATCCTCGGATCTGCTGGGTGTCCTAAACAGTCCCGGTCTTGCACACCTGCGCACGGCCGCCACCCAATTCGCGTGCAAACGAACGGTGGCGGTTCCAACTTACTGTTTAGGGAATTTTATATGTTCAAGGTATCTCCAAATCCGCCAGACAACCCTGGCACCCCGTCCGAAGAATCCCTCGAAGACGAAAAACTCAAAGAAGCCGCCGACCGCGCCTTCGCCCACTACTTCCCCCCGGCCGCCGAAAAACCGCCCAAGCACCGCAAAGGCAACCTCTTCACCGTCGCCCCCGAGGTCAACACCGAAACCCTTCTGGCCAACGCCTCCGAAGACCTGCTGTCCATCAGCGCCATCGCTGCCAATCTGGCGGACGATGTGGACGGGACACGGCGCTCGGTAGCCCTGGCGCTCAGCCGCATGGCCGATGGCGTGCAGTTGCTTGTAGAGCGAGCGATGGATCATTGGGAGGAGTCGGAGATCATGCAGGCTCGGGTCAAGGTTTAGCCGGGTAGTTTTTGTGGTGAATTGACCGCCGCCTTCGCGAGCAAGCCCGCTCCCACATTGGATTTCAGTCGTACACATATCTTGTGTTCACCGAAGATCAACTGTGGGAGCGGGCTTGCTCGCGAAAGCGCCAGTGCCGTCGATACATGCCTCGGCAACTAGCGCGTCATAAGGCGCTCGCGCCCAACGCTCTACCCGCTCACGCAACAGCACCGAGGCCTCGCGGCGCTTGTCATCGCTGTCCCCGACAAACTCTTCTGAAGGCTGTTTGGCATGCTGCCCCACCGCCGCAAACACTTGCTCACGCTGCACGTCATCCAATCCAAAAAAATCAGCCAACCGCCCGGCCATAGCCCCGGGCAATTCACTGTAATTCACCGTCAACCCGCCAAACGCCCGGCATTGCGCCAACCCTGCTTGCAGCAACCGCCCCAACCGCCTCGCGATGAAGTCCTCTCGACCTGCAAACGGCAACTCATCATACAGCACACTCGCTCCGATCATCCCCGGCACCATGTGCATGCCTGGGCGGCGTAGATGTGAAACGGCAATTTCCAGCGGATCGCGATAAAGAAACAGCCACGGCGTGTCGGGAAAACACTCACGCAGCAACAGCAGTTCACCGATGTTCCAGGCATCGAGCTTGATCACCAAACGTTGCTCTGAACCGAGCCGACGCTGGCCATACGCGGACAATAACCCTTCGATCGCGACACGCCGTTCGGCCGGCGGTAAACCACTACGCAGCAAGGCGTCCAACGGTGGTGGTTCGCTGACAACGATGTGGCTGTCGAGTCGGGCGAGCATTTGACTGATCAAGGTCGAGCCGCAGCGCGAAGCGTGGAAGATGAACGCGCTCGGCGCCAAACCGGGGCGGGTCGTCTGCCAGTCGCCGAGGGCAGACAGCGGTGTTTGCCGGCGAAACGCCTGATTGAACGGCAATCTCAGCGCGTCTTCCACGGCATCACGAAAAAACGGCTGATGCAGCGGCGTGTCACCGAACCAGCACCAATCGACCTGCCACTCGCCGGCCTGCTGCCAGACCCGGATCGGCAACCAACCTTCCAGATTCAGGCGCTCCATTGTTCATTCCATTGGCGTCGGCCGTTACGCATCGCCGCACGCAGTTCTTCGCGGGAGAACATCAAGCCTCGCTCAACCGCCAGTTCCAGAGTGCGGGTGATAAAAACCTCGGTGTCCGGCAAGCCCTGCAACGCCTTCGAAAGCTGCGAATCGCTGGCCACCCAACGCTGAAACTGCAGCAAAGCCCCCTCACCGACATCTGACGAAGGCGTGGTCGGTAAACCCTCGACAATCGCCTGCTCCAGCCAGGGACCGGGACGGCAATCGAGGACCAGATGAATCCGTGTGCGGGTGTCGCGATTGTCCACGCGATGGGGTCGCGACAGGTCGAGAAACCAGCATTCACCGACAGCCATCGGCATGCGCTGACCATCGAGCAGGAAGTCCACTTGAGGCGGGCTGAGCAGCGGAATGTGCAGACGTAAATCGGCGTCCGGCTCGCCCAGGTCATAGTCGCGATGTTCATGAATCTGCCCGCCCGGACCGAGCCGCAACAGGCGCGCAGACACGATTTCCAATGGCAGATCCCGCAAGCCTTGCTGCCACCTGACATCCCGCAGCCAAGGCACACGCAACAGCGGTTCACCGCGACCCGGCGCCAGTTCGGACAACGCATCCGCCGCAGAAATCAGCGCCACACCACTCCAGTCGCCGGTGTAGTAAGCACTGTTGAAATGACCGCGCCACTCGTCCTCGCCAATCGCCGTCAGTGCCTGCAACAGCAACGGCAGATCCACCGTCACCGGCAAGCGAGAAAACGCCGCTCGGCTCATCGTTTCGGCAACACCGCGCACTCGCCGAGCCAGGTCAGCAAGTGATCGAGACAGGCCTCAACCGATTGCACCCCGGTATCGAGTACCAAGGAGGCGGACGGCGGCGGTTCATACGGTGCAGACACGCCTGTAAATCCCGGCAAATCGCCCCGTCGTGCACGGGCGTAATGACCTTTCGGATCGCGCCGTTCGCAGACGGCCAGGGAGGCGTTGCACCAGACTTCGCGGTAATCCTCACCCAGTCGCCGGGCGAATACCTCACGCAGCTCCATCAGCGGCGCGATCATCGCGAGGATGACGATCTGCCCGCTCTCCACCAGCAGCGCCGCCACTTCGCTGGCGCGACGGATGTTCTCCAGACGATCGCTGTCGGCAAAGCCGAGATCACGATTGAGCCCGACCCGCAGCCCGTCGCCATCGAGCACGATGCTCTGCACGCCGTGCTCGAACAGCTCGGCATGCAGCGCCTGAGCCAGGGTCGATTTGCCCGCCGCGGGCAAACCGGTCAGCAAAATCGCCGTGCCGCGATGGCCGTTGCGCGCCTCCCGTTGTGCGCGGCTGATGCTCGCCGTCGGCGCCAGCAGGTTATTGGACCGGGGCATGGGCCACCGGCATCGTGATGTTCCCGGCCGCCCACGCCGCTTCGCGGTTGGCCAACGCGGTGGCAATGGATTGCACTTCGGTGGATTGCACCTGATCCGGCAGCGGATCGAGCCCCGCACTGGCAAAGATCTGGCCGTAAGCGTTACGCAGATCGGCGTACGACAGGTCGCGACGCAAATCGGCCTGCAAGGTGTTCAGTTCGCCCTGGATCAAGTCCAGTTCACCCAGACTGGCCGCCTGATAACGGTTGCGCAGCTGGCCAACGATCTGTCCGTCGATGTCCGACAGTTGCTGATTGGTCTTGAACTGCCGCAGCGCCTCGCGGTAGTTGGCGTTGGCCACATAAAGCTGCGCCAACACCGCGATCGACATGGCCTGGCGGCGCGCCGCGGCGACTTCTTCACCGGCCTTGGCGACGTTGATCGCCGCCGGTGCGGAAATCACGTTGAACAGGTTCCACGTCACTTTCACGCCGTAGTCGGCCCAGCCCTGCTCCACCAGGAACGAGTTGCTGTCGTAATGCCCGCCGGCCGAGAATTCCAGACCCGGCAGCAGCCGCAACATGGCTTTGCGGGTTTCGGCCGCGCTGATGCGGCTTTGGTAATCCTGTTCGCGCAGCTCGGGACGACTGGTCAGGGCTTCCTGCTCCAGGCTGGCGAGGTCGACTTTCAATTCCGGAATGACATAGTCGTCCTGGGTCGCCAGGGTCAGATCGGTGCCCAGCGGCAGATTGATCAGGGTCGCCAGTTCGGTTTTCGCCAGCGACAGCGCACGACGCTGTTCTTCCAGTTGGCGCGTGGCTTCGATCAGCGAGCGTTGATAACCCAGCGCCTGAATCGGATCGCCGATTCGCTGCTGGCTCATGCTTTGGCTGTTGCCGCGCGCGGTGTCGACCCGGGCCATGAGGCTGTCGATCTGCTTGAGCAAACGCTCGGCGGCCATGGCCCGCCAATAGGCCGAGCGCACGTCCTGAACGATGGTGTTGATCACCTTGCGCCGGCGCTCCTGAACGATCAGCCGCTGGTCGCCCTGTTGCTTGGCGCTGATGTAGCTGACGCCAAAATCGAGCACGTTCCAGACCATGGTCAGGTCGGCGACTTCACGGTCGCGGTCCTGAGAGGTCGATGGCTCCAACGACTGGGTTCCGGTCCGTACGCTCTGGCTGCTGGAGGCGTTGACGTTGTTGCGGCCGACGTACCCGGCGTCCAGCGCCATGCGCGGCAACATGTCGAAACTGGCGAGGTCGAGTTGGCGCTTGGCCAGGGCCTCTTCCATGATTTTCAGTCGGCCTTCGAGGTTGTACTTCACCGCGCGGGCCATGGCTTGATGCAGGGTCAGCGGACCACTGAGGGGCTCCTGATCCTTGTACATGTTTTGCAGGTCGCTCCTGGCGCGCTGTTGGCTGACGCTGCGTTCTATCGGTTCACTGGTGACTGCACATCCGCTGATCGCAAGCGCCAGCAGGCTGGCGCCGAACAACTTCTGACTTTTCTTCATCCTTGACTGCCCCTGGGTGACGCACAGATTTAAGTATTATTTTCAGGCCTGCATTTCGCTGATGCCGACCTGTCGTAAAGCCGCGGCCAGGCTGTCGACCTGCCGTTGCTCGGTGTCTTTTAGCTGTTGCAATTGCTGGACGAGACTCGGCGCGCCAAACACGCCGCGCAGCCCCTGTGAAACATCCCCGGCCTTGATCGAATGACTGCCGAATGAACCCAGCGAATCTCGTTCGCTGCCGGAGTCCTGATTGAACAGGCTCGACAACGTACTGGTGCTGAACACCCCGCCATCGCCACCGCCAAAGCCGAGGAAGCCGTTGCCCGAGCCATCGCCACCGTTCTCACTGCTGCTGAACACCTGGGCGATGAAGCTGGGCGCCAGCGCGCCGTGGTTCATGAAGATGTCGCCCAGCGGCCGGATGCCGTTGCCGATCACGCGGCTTTCGAACAACGGGGTAAAGGTCAGCGGCGAGCCGAGATCGCCGGTGGGTGGGGCAAAGATGTTCGGTTGCAGTGGCACGTTGGGCTGATCGGAAACGGTCACCGGTGGCTGGATTTGCGTCAGCTGGTCGGGCGTTACAACCACGCCCGGCACGGTGTCAATGGTGTAGTTGTTGGACACCGCCACACCGGTGCCGGTATTGCCCGAAAGGTCGCTGACGTTGCTGGTGTCCAGCGCGATGAAATTGCTCGGGTCGGTGATGCTCGCGGTCGGCGTGAAGGTTGCCGTCCAGGTCTTGCCGCCGTCACTGCTGACCAGGTTGGTCAGATCGCCGTTGGTCACGCTGAGGTCCGACAGATCGAAATCGCTCACCGCTTCGCTAAACGTGAAGGTCACGAGCGTGGTCTGGCCGATGCTCAGGTTTGGGTTGGCGACGACGATTGTGGCGGTCGGCCGGGTGGCATCGAGCGCGTAGTTGTTGGAGATCGCGATCCCGGCACCGACGTTGCCCGCCGCATCAGCCACGTTGCCGGTGTCGAGCAGGATCAGGTTGGTGGTGTCGTTGATGTTGGCGGTCGGGGTCAGCGTGGCGGTCCAGGTCTTGCCGCCATCGCTGCTGAGCAGGTTGGACAAGGTGCCATTGGCGACGCTGAGGTCCGACAGGTCGAAACCTGAAACCGTCTCGGTGAAGGTGATGGTGACCGTGGTCGTCTCGCCGATGCCCAAGCGGTTATCCGCCACCACGATGGTCGCCGTCGGCCGCGCCGTGTCGATGGCGTAGTTGTTGGAGTCAGTCACGCCCACGCCGCTGTTGCCTGAGGCGTTGGTTACACCGCTGTTGTCCAGGCTGATCAGGTTGCTGGTATCGGTCACATTGATGGTGGGCGTGAAGGTGGCGGTCCAGGTAACGCCGCCATCGCTGGACGACACGTTGCTCAGCGTGCCGTTGGCAATAGTCAGGTCCGCGTTGGTGAAACCGCTGACCGCTTCGCTGAAGGTGATAGTCACCCCTGAGGTTTCACCGGCCTTGAGGGCGTTGTCGGCGATCACGATAGTTGCGGTCGGCACCTGGGTCTCCACCACATAGTTGGCGGAGTTGGTCGTGCCCGAGCCCGCGTTGCCGGCCAGGTCCGAGACGCCGGTGTTGTTCAGGGTGATGAGATTGGTGGCGTCGGTCACGCCGATGGTCGGCGTGAACGTCCCGGTCCAGGTGATACCGCCGTCGCTGCTGCTGACATTGCTCAACGTACCATTGGCGACGCTCAAATCGCTGTTGTCGAAACCGCTGACCGCTTCGCTGAAGGTGATGGTCACCAGCGCGGTTTCCCCCGGTTTCAGGGTTGTATCGCTCAGCACGATGGTGGCGGTCGGGCGCTGGCTGTCGATGGCGTAATTGTTGGAATCCGTCGTGCCGCTGCCGGTGTTGCCAGCCCCATCGATCACTCCGGTGTTGTCCAGGGTAATCAGGTTGGTCGAATCGGTGACGCTCGCCGTCGGGGTCAGGGTTGCGGTCCAGGTGATGTTATCGCTGGTACTCAGATTGCTCAGGGTACCGTTGCTCACCGTCAGGTCGGCTGTAGTAAAACCGGTAACCGCCTCGGAGAACGTGATGGTCACCACCGATGTTTGGCCCACCGCCAGCGCTGCATCAGCGACCACGATAGTGGCCGTCGGACGCACGGTGTCGATGGCGTAGTTGTTGGAATCGGTGGTGCCGCTACCGGCGTTGCCCGAGCCGTTTTGCACGCCGGTGTTATCCAGGGTGATCAGGTTGGTCGCGTCGGTAGTGCTGGCCGTCGGCGTGAACGTCGCTGTCCAGGTAATGCCGCCATCACCGCTGCTCACCGAGGTCAACGTGCCATTGGCGATGGTCAGGTCGGCATTGGAGAAACCGCTGACGGCTTCGCTGAAGGTGATGGTCACCAGTGACGTTTCACCGATTTTCAATGCATTGTCGGCGACCACGATGGTGGCCGTCGGCAGCACCGTATCGATGGTGTAGTTACCAGAGTTAGTCGTGCCGCTGCCGGTGTTGCCGGCCACATCGGTCACACCGGTATTGTTGAGGGTTATGACGTTGCTCGAGTCATTCACGCCAACGGTTGGCGTGAAGGTCGCGGTCCAGGTGATGCCGCCGTCGCTGCTGCTCACCGCGGTCAACGTGCCGTTGGCGATGCTCAGATCGGCGTTGGTGAAACCGCTCACTGCTTCGGAGAAGGTAATGGTCACCAGCGAGGTTTCGCCGGCACTCAGGGTCGGGTCTGCCAGGACGATGGTCGCCGTAGGGCGCACGGTGTCGATGGCGTAGTTGTTCGAATCGGTAGTGCCGCTGCCAGCGTTACCCGCCAGATCGGCCACGCCGGTGTTGTCCAGGGTGATCAGGTTGGTCGTGTCGTTGATGCTGGCGCTCGGAGTAAAGGTCGCCGTCCAGGTAATGCCGCCGTCGCCGCTGCTCACCGCGGTCAAGGTGCCGTTGGCGATGGTCAGGTCGGCGTTGGTGAAACCGCTGACCGCTTCACTGAAGGTGATAGTTACCAGGGAGGTTTCGCCGATTCTCAGCGCCGTATCCGCCACCACGACCGTGGCCGTCGGGCGCACGGTGTCGATGGCGTAGTTGTTGGAATCGGTGGTGCCGCTGCCGGCGTTGCCCGAGGCGTTTTGCACGCCGCTGTTGTCCAGGCTGATCAGGTTGGTCGCGTCGGTAGTGCTGGTCGTCGGCGTGAACGTCGCTGTCCAGGTAATGCCGCCATCGCTGCTGCTCACCGCCGTCAATGTGCCGTTGGCAATCGTCAGGTCGGCGTTGCTGAAACCGCTCACGGCTTCAGAGAAGGTAATGGTCACCAGCGATGTTTCACCGATTTTCAATGCATTGTCGGCCACCACGATGGTGGCCGTCGGCAGCACGGTATCGACGGTGTAGTTGCCGGAGTTGGTGGTGCCGCTGCCGGTGTTGCCGGCCACATCGGCCACACCGGTATTGTTGAGGGTGATGACGTTGCTCGAGTCACTCACGCCGACCGTTGGCGTGAAGGTCGCCGTCCAGGTGATGCCACCGTCGCTGCTGCTCACCGCGGTCAACGTGCCGTTGGCGATGCTCAAATCGGCGTTGGTGAAACCGCTCACGGCTTCGCTGAAGGTAATGGTCACCAGCGACGTTTCGCCGGCACTCAGGGTCGGGTCTGCCAGGACAATCGTGGCGGTCGGGCGCACGGTGTCGATGGCGTAGTTGTTGGAATCGGTGGTGCCACTGCCGGCGTTACCCGACAGGTCGCTGACCCCGGTGTTGTCCAGAGTGATCAGGTTGGTCGTGTCGTTGATGCTGGCGCTCGGGGTAAAGGTCGCCGTCCAGGTAATGCCGCCGTCGCCGCTGCTCACCGCCGTCAATGTGCCGTTGGTAATGGTCAGGTCGGCGTTGGTGAAACCGCTGACCGCTTCACTGAAAGTGATCGTCACCAGCGAGGTTTCACCGATTCTCAGCGCCGTATCCGCCACCACGACCGTGGCCGTCGGGCGCACGGTGTCGATGGCGTAGTTGTTGGAACTGGTCGTGCCACTGCCGACGTTGCCGGTGGCGGTAGCCTGTACGCCGGTGTTGTCCAATGTGATCAGGTTGGTCGTGTCGGTGAGACTGGAGGTCGGGGTGAAGGTGGCGGTCCAGGTGATGCCGCCGTCGCTGCTGCTCACCGCGGTCAACGTGCCGTTGGCAATCGTCAGGTCGGCGTTGGTGAAACCGCTCACCGCCTGGTTGAAGGTGATGGTCACCAGTGACGTTTCACCGATTTTCAGGGCGCTGTCAGCCACCACGATCGTCGCGGTCGGTGGGGCGGTGTCGATGGCGTAGTTGCCCGAAGAACTGATCCCGCTGCCGGTATTACCCGCGAGATCGGCCACGCCGGTGTTGGCCAGGCTGATGACGTTGGTCGCGCTGATGATGCCTGCTGTCGGAGTAAACGTTGCGGTCCAGGTGATGCCGCCGTCACTGCTGCTCACCGCCGTCAACGTGCCATTGGCGATGCTCAGGTCGGCGTTGGTAAAACCACTCACCGCCTCGGAGAAGGTGATGGTCACCAGCGAAGTTTCGCCTGCTGTCAGCGCCGTATCGGCCAGGACGATCGTGGCGGTCGGGCGCAGCGTGTCGATCGCGTAGTTGTTGGAGTCGGTGGTGCCGCTGCCGGCGTTGCCCGCCAGATCGCTGACCCCGGTGTTGTCCAGGGTGATCAGGTTGGTGGTGTCGTTGATGCTGGCGGAAGGCGTGAAGGTGGCCGTCCAGGTAATGCCGCCGTCGCTGCTGCTCACCGCCGTCAATGTGCCGTTGGCGATGGTCAAGTCGGCGTTGGTGAAACCGCTCACCGCTTCACTGAAAGTGATCGTCACCAGAGAGGTTTCGCCGATTCTCAGCGCCGTGTCCGCGACCACGATGGTGGCCGTCGGGCGCACGGTGTCGATGGCGTAGTTGTTGGAGTCGGTAGTGCCGCTGCCGGCATTGCCCGACAGATCGGCCACGCCGGTATTGTCCAGGGTGATCAGGTTGGTCGTGTCGTTGATGCTCGCGGTCGGGGTGAAGGTTGCCGTCCAGGTGATGCCGCCGTCGCTGCTGCTCACCGCCGTCAACGTGCCGTTGGCGATGGTCAGGTCGGCGTTGGTAAAACCACTCACCGCCTCGGAGAAGGTGATGGTCACCAGTGAGGTTTCGCCGATTCTCAGCGCCGTGTCCGCCACCACGATGGTCGCGGTCGGACGGAGTGTATCGATGATGTAGTTGTTGGAATCCGTAGTGCCGCTGCCTGCGTTGCCCGCCAGATCGCTGACACCGGTGTTGTTCAGGGTGATCAGGTTGGTCGTGTCGTTGATGCTCGCGTTCGGGGTGAACGTGGTGGTCCAGGTGATGCCGCCGTCGCTGCTGCTCACGGCGGTCAAAGTGCCGTTGGCGATGGTCAGGTCAGCGTTGGTGAAACCGCTCACCGCCTCAGAGAAGGTGATCGTCACCAGAGATGTTTCGCCAATTTTGAGCGCCGTGTCCGTTACCACGATGGTCGCGGTCGGCCGTACGGTATCGATGGCGTAGTTGTTCGAATCGGTGGTGCCGCTGCCGGCGTTGCCCGCCAGATCGCTGACCCCGGTGTTGTCCAGGGTGATCAGGTTGGTCGCGTCAGTGATGCTGGCGGTCGGGGTGAAGGTCCCCGTCCAGGTGACGCCGCCGTCGCCGCTGCTCACCGCCGTCAAGGTGCCGTTGGCAATCGTCAGGTCCGCGTTGGTGAGCCCGGTGACTGCTTCGTTGAAGGTGATGGTCACCAGCGACGTTTCGCCGACCCTGAGGGCCGTGTCGGCAAACACGATGCTGGCGGTCGGGCGTACGGTGTCGACGATGTAGTTATTGGAGTTGGTGGTACCGACGCCGGCAGTGCCCAGACCGTTGATCACCCCGGTGTTGTCCAGGGTAATGACGTTGGTCGTATCGGAAAGACTGGCGGTCGGCGTGAACGTTGCCGTCCAGGTGATGCCGCCATCGCCGCTGCTCACCGAGGTCAACGTGCCGTTGGCGATGGTTAGATCCGCATTGGTGAGACCGGTCACGGCTTCGTTGAAGGTGATCGTCACCAAGGACGTTTCGCCGATGCTCAGGGTGGTGTCGGCGACCACAATGGTCGCGGTCGGCGGCGGCGAATACGCGGTGTTGAGTACACCACCGTCGTTGTAGATTGTCGCGACGGAGGTTGGCGAGATGCCGGTTGTTCCCCCGCCCAGCGCAGCGCCACCGGCACCACTGGCCGCGGCATTACCGGCCAGGGCCGCGAAGTTGGCGGCCGTGATCAGCAGTGTGCCTTTGTTCCAGATCGCACCGACGCCCCTGCCGCCCACGCCGCCATTGGTGGCGTTGCTGCCATAGCCACCACCGCCACCGCCGCCACCACCGGCGCCAATGTTATTGGTAATGGATGATGTGCCGACGATGGTCATGGTGCCGGTGGTGGCGTTGTAGATCCCGCCTACCGCGTTGCCGCCAGCGCCACCGACCTTGTCCCAACCGGCACCGCCGCCGCCACCGCCAATGGAAATCGTGCCATTGGTGGCCGTCGAACCGTTACCGCCGTTGCTGTAATAGGAAACGCCCACCCCGCCCGCACCGCCAGTGGTGGTACCACCGCGACCACCCATGTGGGTCGCGTCATAACCGCCGCCGTAACCGCCGACACCGCCGCTGCCCGCCTGGCCGCCCAACGTGCCGGTGCCCGGCCCTGCCGAACCGCCATGCCCGCCGCCCTGGCCGCCCAAACCGCCGCCACCACCACCGCCACCGCCGTAAAAAGGGCCAGTGACACCGCCACCACCACCGCCACCGGAAGCGCCGTTGGAGGTCACGCTAACGTTGTTCAGGGTCAGTATCCCTGCGTTGAAAATCCCCCCGGCCATCGCGCCCGAGGCACCGTAGCCACCGTTACCGCCCGTGCCCGACACCAGGCCCCGGGTGATCACCAGGCCATCGAGCGTCACGATTTTGCCCGCCGCTACTTCAATCACTCGGGTCCGGTACTGACCATCGAGAATCACGTCAGCCGCGCCATCGTTATTCAAGTCGCCATCAACGGTGATGTTCTTGTTGATCAGCAGTTCGGACGTCAGCTGCACCGTCATGCTGGCGTTGAAGGTGACGAGATCGCCGTTCTGCGCCGAGGCGATGGCGGCACGTAATGAGCCGACGCCCGTGTTGGCGTTGTTGGTGGCGGTCCAGGTGGCCAGACCCCACTGATACTCGCTCATGGCCTGAGTCGACAGCACGTTGGCGCTTTCGATGTTGCCGGTGGCAATTTCCAGATCCCAGTCGCCACCGATCCCGGTGCGATTACTGGAAGCAGCCACATCGCGGCCGGTCAGCTGCGCCAGCGAGTCGACAAAACTCAAGCCACGCTCACCTTCGGCGGTGTAGCAGCCGTAGATCAGAATGTCGCCGCCGACGTTCATGTCCTTGCCGATTTCCGCCAGCACGGCGCTGCGGGCCGCGACGTTGTCGGCGGACAAATAACTGTTGCCCAACCACAGATCGCCCGCGTTGCCGTGGGCAATGATCTGTACAGAACTGGTGCCCTGATGGGTGTCCAGATAGTCGGCAATCTGTTGCAAGCCGTCCTTGGTCGCATCCAGCTGAACCACTTGGGTGCCAGGCGCCACGCCCTTGAGCAGGCTATCGGCATCCTTGACCCGGGAATCGACGAACACCACGCTCTGGCCCGGCACCGCAGCGGGTGCCGGTGCTGGTGTGGCATCGGCCTGGCCGTGTGTGTCCTTGCTGGCGACCGGTTGGTCCGCCGTCGGCGTCTTGGCGGCATCAGCCGTGCTGTGGCTGTCCGCCTGAGCGGTATCGGCCACCGTGGCCGCCACCGCGCCGTCGAACAGCATTCGCGGCTCCAGGGACATGATCATGGGAGAGGCCAGCGCCCGTGCGCCTTCGGTAACTCGCGACTTGCCGTTGCTCCACCACATGCTGCTCACCCGGACTCGAACTTGCTTGATGCATCAATGAAAACGCCGCGATCAACTGATCGCGGCGTCGGCCTTCATACGAATGACATTGGCGGCGCTGGCTGAGCCATCGAGCCAAAAGGACAATTCTGCGTATTGTTTGAACAAGTCCGGCGGCAGGATCGTGCGCCGCGATTGCAGCTCGACCTTGCGTTTGACTTTGTGCAGACCGGAGACGCCGAGGGCTTGATCGAACTCCGGCGCGTCGTAGGCGAGGTTGTTGAAGTCATGCTCGAACCACGGCTCGCCAATGAAGTCGTAGACCAGCCGCATGACCCGATCAGGTGCCTGGGTCAGCAAGTCGTAATCGACAATCAGCAACGAATCGGCGTGTTCGCCGTAATAGGCTTCCTTGAGCGCTGCCCAGGCAAACCCCACCAGACGATTGCGCTGCGCCAGGGTTTCGCAACGGCTGTAGACCGTGTTGCGCTCGACCGCGTCGCCGAACAGCTTGGTGTTTTCAAAGGGGTTGGCGCGATACAAACGCTCGATGCTGTCCATGACCCAGGCGACATTGCGCACGCAGGCAATGACCTTGGCTTGAGGGAACAGATCGCTGATGGCCGGCAGGCGCGAACTCCATAACCGATTGGTGTCGAACACCACCGGTTTGTCGGCCTTGTCGGCGTAGAAGGAATCGAACAGACCGCGTAGCAAACGGCGGCGCAGATCGGTATCGATCACCGCACCGAACTCGCTGCCGGCGCTGCACTGTTCCAGAACACCGGAAAACAGGGCGCCAACGGGGCTGGTCATGCCGGCATGAAAGCGCGGGTTCTGCAAAAGGATCGCAGAAAGCAGGGTCGAGCCTGAGCGCGGCAAGCCGGAAATAAAATGGAACTGTGGCAATCCCTTCACCCTAGTCATAAATCCTTTATGTATGACCGAGCCTAGACCATGAATGGCGTTACGGGTAATGGTGTTTTGATATCAAATCGAAACTAAATCGTCTGAAAACCGCGATTTTTGTTACAGGCTCAATGCAACACGAACAAACGCGCGTTGGCGCCTCCCGCCTGCGTTTGGCCAACGCTCTGCCAGCCTGCGGGCAACGGCGCGAATTCGTTCGGCAAATCGATGGTGCCGATCAACCACACCCGGCCGGTGCCTTTGGGCAAATTACCGAGGCTGTCGAGGTAAATATCCTGCGTCACCAGCGTGCCGAAGCCATAGGCATTCGGCCGGCTCGAAGCGCCATTGGCCAACGGCGGGGTGTACAGCAGCGGTTGGGCGTCGGTGCGGTTGTAATAGACGTAACTGAGGTACCAGAGCATGTCGCTGGTGACGATCCGGTCACCGGCAACGAAGTGCTGGTTCACGTAGTCGACCATGACGTTGATTTGATCGTTGGTATCGACCGCGGCGTTGTTGTTCAGGCCCACCAGTTCGACGCCGACAAACAACACCAGCACCGTCACGGCCAGCACCCGGAAGACGGCGTACAGGCGATCAATGGCCAATGCGGCAATCATCGGTAAGCCGAGGGCATACGCGGTGAGGTAACGCTCGATGAACACCGGCGAGATAAACGACACCGAAAACACCAGCAACAACGGCAAAACGGTGTAGATCACCAGCAACGCACTGCCACGAATGACACTGCGATCCCGCGCCAGCGCCACCCACACCAAGGCCAGCGACGCCAAGGGCAACGTGATGAAAATCCATGTGGGCAGGTTCTCGCCATCGTCCTGGATCAGGAACGACCAGATCATCGAAGGTAACGAGGCGAAGGTGACCGGTGTCTCCCACCCGACATCGCCATTGGCTTTGAGTTGATCCATGTGTTGAATCAGATCGATCAGGTTGGGCACCCACGGCAAGTACACCAACACGATCGCCATGTTCGCCACCCACCAGCCGGGCTGCTGGATATGCCGCAAGCGATAGCCAGGCTGTACACGGATCAGCCCCAGGTACAGCCAGTGACACAGCACGCACAGGGCCGTGAAGTAATGGGTGTAGAACGCCGCGCTCATCAGTAATGCGTAAATCACCAGATAGCGTTGACGTGCGGGGTGTTTGATCCAGTAAACCAGGGCAACCGTGGCACCGATCAACCACAGCCCCAGCAACGAATACATGCGCACTTCCTGGCTGTAACGCACGGCGGTAGGCAGCAGCGCCAACAAGACGCCGGCCAATAACGCGGCGCGGCGAGTGGCGAGCAAGTCCACCAGCCAGACGCCAAGCGCCACGGTGGCAATCCCTGGTAGCGCACTCAAGATTCGAATCGAAAAAATGCCATCGCCAAACAGTTCGATCCAGCCATGCAGCAGCATGAAATACAGCGGCGGATGCACATCATGGGCGGCATGCGTCCAGATCTCGGCCAGCGAATACTGGCTCATCAGCAGACTGGAACCTTCATCGCCCCATATAGCCGCCGCTGTCAGGTCATAAAAACGTGCCAGCGCGGCCAATGCCAGAATCGGCAGCAGCCAATGCTCGCGCACCCATCGAAGCAAGCGTTGAACACTCGCCCAGGCGCCGGGTGCCGCGTGGGGGCCTTGGGTGCCGTCAAGCGGCGTTTCTCTGTGCGCCTCCATTGCCTCCCCTCGGGACTGCCGGTGAAAAATCTTGATGCTTGCCATCACTGTAGGACAGCCACAGCGCCGTCGTCGATGCTGGCTTTACGACCAACGACATTCGACGGCCATGCGGATCAACTACGCTCTGGCGTGGCGTGGCCCAGCCACGGAGATGAATGGAGTCGGCTGATCACAACGGTGTGCCCGGATGCCCGGGCCACCCTTGTCGCGCGCCAGACAACTAACCTGAGGGATGAGGACTTATGGAAGTATTTATCGGCACTATCCAACCTTTCGCCTTTAACTACGCGCCCAACGGCTGGGCCTTGTGCAACGGCCAGACGCTGGCCGTGCAGCAATATAACGCGCTGTTCGCCCTGCTGGGCGTCAACTTCGGAGGGAATGGCACCACCAACTTCATGCTGCCCAACCTGCAAGGCCGGATGCCGGTGTGCATGGGCAACGGGCTAAATCTGACCCCGCGCGTCATCGGTGAATTCTCCGGGACCGAGAACGTCACCGCCACCATCACCAACCTGCCCAATCACACCCACGCCTTGTCCGGGCTCACGGCCACCACCACCCTGCAACTGGCCAGCCCGGCGAGCAACCCGGTCACCAACCCGACCGCGACCAACTCGTACATCGGTGCCTCGGGCGGCGGTCCGGGTTCGGCGAGCATCTACTCCGATGCGCAAGGCGCTGCGGCCGTACCACTCAAAGGCGTGGCCACAACGGTCACAGGGGAAATCTCGTCCGCCGGTAATGGCCTGCCCATGGAAACGATGAACCCCTTCCTGGTGCTCAACTTCAGCATCGCCCTGAACGGGTTGTTCCCTTCGCGCAACTGAGGACGCGCCGGGGGATTCAACTCCCCCGGCCACTTTCGATTCTTGGAGTGACACCATGCTGCAACAGGTTCAAAGCCAACACTTTCAGGCGCTGCTGGGCAAGACGGGGACGCTGCGACTGCCGGATGGAAGTGAATTGCCGATTCATATCGACAACCTTGAGGAAACACCCCGATCGCGGATGCCCAACAACGAGCGCATGCCGTTCAGCGTCGAGCTCAACAGCCTGCGACCCACAGAGTTTGTCGATGGGTTATGTGCGCTGGAATTGCCGGAACTGGGTCAGGTGGAAAACATCTTTGTCTCCCGGGTGCCGGCCATGGGACGGGACCCGGGCGTGGGTTATTTTTACATCGCCTTCAACTGAACGCACGCAATCCCAATGTGGGAGCGGGCTTGCTCGCGAATGCGGTGGGTCAGTCGACATCAATGTTGAATGTTAAGCCGCCTTCGCGAGCAAGCCCGCTCCCACAGGGGGGTAGTGGTGTTTTCAAGCTATTGGATACCACACCAACCGCTCCGCCGCCGGGTTGCGCTCTTCGACTTGAAACCCCAGCGCCAGGTAATGCTGGCGCGCATGGGGATTGTTAGCCCAGACCACCGTCGCTACCGGGCAACGAACCTGTTGCGCGGCTTTCTGCACACCTTGCAGTACCTTGCGACCATAACCCTGCCCGCGAGCCTGGGGAATGAACGCCAGGTACAGCACACGAATTTCATTCGGACCAAAATCAGTGGTCAGCGCACCGATGGCCGTGTCGAGCTTCTCGATCACGTAGTGCATGGCGTTGGGGAAACGTTCTCCCAGACCTTGCTCCTGCACTCGAAACTGCTGGGCCACCACCTGCTCAACCACCTCTTGCTCACCATCAATCCACTGCAAATCCGGCCGCGCGGCCTGATAAAGACTTTGCAAAAAAGCCCCATCGCTGGCCCGTGAAGGCCGAACCACCAAGCCATCGGCCGCCACTGAATCGGTATTTGCCATCGCAGCTCTCCTTAAAAACCGCTTTCCCTTACGCCCAGCGCCGCCAGACGCCGCCAAGCGACACCCAGCAACGACTCGCCGCGCCCCTGCAACACCACAATGCCGCGCAAGGGTTGCACCGGGGTCGGTACGTCCTCGAGGACGCTCAACCGCGCCCCATATTGAGCCTGTACCGGCTCCGCCCTTTGATGCTGATCCCGGCGCACGGCAATCGGTCCATGGTGATCGGAGGTCAACGCTTCCTGATCGACAAATTCCGCGCCGTTGGTGTCGATTTCGCTCAGTTGCACGGCGATCGCCGGGTGCATCGGATCATCGGCGATGAAGCGTCCGCTGGCGCCCGTGGCGACACGCCAGAGCTCGACTTCAGCCAGATAACCGCGCAACCGCGCGCCGTCTTCGACTACCCGCGCCAGGGGATCTTTAGTTGATAACCAGCGACCGACCGTCAACTGCGGCAACAGATCGCGCACCTTGCCGGAATGGGGCGCTCGCAGCAGCAGGCGCTCACGCTGGGCGGCCAGGCCTCGGTATTCGGCGACCGCTTCGGCCAGGCGCTGCTCGACGATACCGGCGTCGGCGGCGGTTTCACTGCGACTGGCCTGACGGCGCATCTGCAACTGCTGGATCTGGATTTCGCGACGGACGATGGCCTGACGCGAATCCAGGTCCGGGGATTCCAGTTCGATCAATACCTGGCCCTGGGCAACCACTTCACCATCGTGAACATTCACCGTTTTGACCCGCGCCGCGACTGGCGCGTGCAAGGCACTGGCGCGGCCAGCCTCCAGCATCGTCGGCAACTCAACGGCGCTGCGCCACGGCACGACCAGCATCAGCAACAGCCCAAGCAAGGCCAGACCACTGAGCAGCACCCGAGGCGCATGAGCCTGTTCGCGGCGAGTCCACCATTGCCGCCACTCACTCATGATCGGCAGGAAGATGAACCACACCAGCTCCACCAGCATCAGGAAAATCCCCAACACCTTGAAGAACAGGTGGTAGACCGCCAGCGCAATCCCGAAAAACAACGCCGCGCGCCACAGCCACGAGCCGTAACCCCAGATCAGCAAACGCCGTTGCATCTTCGGCGACCAGGGCTCCGGCGCCGGCGCACCGTAACCGAATAAAAACTCACGCAAGCGCCAGCGACAAAGGTCAAACGCTCGCCCCTGAAGGTTGTCGACCTGCCAATAGTCGCTGAGTAAAAAATAGCCATCGAAACGCATGAACGGGTTGAGGTTGATCACCAATGTGGTCATCCAGGTGGCGCTGGCGAGCATGAAGGCCGCCGTGCGTCCGGGACCGTCCGGCAGCAGCGACCAGGCGAGCAGCGCGATGCTCGCCAAAAGCAATTCCGCCAGTACGCCGCCGGCGCCAATCAGCAGCCGCCCGCGGCGATCATTGACCCGCCAGGCATCGCTGACATCGGTGTAAAACATCGGCAGCAACACCATGAACGCCACGCCCATGCTCTGCACTCGACAACCGGCGCGCTTGGCCATGAAGGCGTGACCGAACTCGTGACAAAGCTTGGCGAAGAACAGCGCCACGCCGAACGCCAGCGCGCCGCCGAGGCTGAACAGATGCGGAAAAGTCGCGATGAAGCGCTGCCAGTCCCGTGACACCAGAAACACGCCGAGCCCCAGGGTTATCGGCAATCCATAGCGCAACGCGCGCGGGCCGAAGCGCTCCAGCCATGGCCAGGCGCGATTGAGAAAAGCGTCCGGGCGCCACAGCGGAATGCGAAAAAACAGGTATTGGTGCAGCAAGATCTGCCACAGCGACTGCCGTTGAGCGGCCGCTTTGAGGCTGTAACTGGCGCGCTGTTGCGGATCGAGGGCGGTGATCAAATCGTGGCTGCGCAAAAAGCCCAGCAATTGTTCAAGCTCCGCGCCATCCAGCGGCAAACCTGGCTCACGGTTGGCTGCACGCAGCACTTGCTCGGGATCCCCCAAGGACCAGTGGCGCAGCAGGCGCATCGCCGCCACACCGAGTTTGAAATAGCGACCGCGCACCGGATCGGCCAAGGTCCAGCGCGGCGAGCCATCGAGCGCCGGTGATGCAGGCGTCAGCTGCAAGTCTGCGCGCAGATTCGGCAGGCTCATCTAAAGCCCCACGCTCTGGCGCAAACCGGCCAGGGGTTTACGTAACAGGTACAGCGCCAGCGGCGCACGGTCACCGAAGACTTTCGCCGTCCCTCGCAGCCCGATACGCGGTGGTGTTTGCTGGAAACTGGCGTCGAGCCGATACGCCAACTGTCCGCCGGCCGTGGGTTGTGCTTCATAAGCCGCGCGCTCGAGCTGGGCCAGATGCCGTTGCAATGGATCGCTGTCGAGAAACAGCGCGACCTGCGCACCCGGCTCCAGCGCAATCGCATCGCCCACCGCCAGTTCGATGCGCAACTCAGCCTGGGTCGGGTCGGCGATTTCCATCAGCCGCTCGCCGGTCTGCACCGGTTTACCGGTCCAGCGTTCCGCGTCGGCGAACACCGCAATACCACCCCGCTCGGCGCGCACTTCGCTGCGCTTGAGCAGTTCGCGGGCGTAATCGCGTTCAGCACGTTTTTGCTCGACTCGCGCGGCCAGCAGATCGATTTTCGAGCTGGATTCGGCGTCGGCAAACGAGCGTTGGGAGTTGGCCTTCAGCTCAGCTTCAGCAACGCCCAAGGCGCGCTCGGCCACATCGGCCTGAGCCCGAAGCGTGGTGCTTTCGAAGCGCAACAACAGGTCGCCGGCTTTCACCGTCTGATTGGGTTTGACCAGGAACTCGGCAATCACCCCGTCCAGCGGCGCCGCAACGACACGGCCGCCCAGCGGAACGACTTCGGCCGGTGCCAACACCGATTGGCGCACCGGAATGAGCAACCCGAGCAACACCACCGCGACCAGCGCCACCTGACGCTTTCGCGTCCAGCGCAGCCGCCACGGTTTGCGCGGTTGCAGCGCCAGCCAGGCATGGCTGTAGGTGTCACCCAATTGCGACAGCAACACTTGCTCGGAAGGATTCCACGGCAGATCCCGCGCCAGCCACAGACCGCCAAACACCTCACCTTGGTGATCGATCAGTGGCAGCCAGAACACCTGAGCCGCGGAAAGACTTTGCCAGTCCGCCTGAATCGACTCGCTGAGAACATTCGCCGGAATCACCCGCGCCTGTTTCAACACCTCGAGCTTGAACAACTGCGCCACTGCCTGCTCGACAAACGCCACGAACGGCGCATTCGGCTCCACCGCACTGACACCCGTTACGGCCTGCACTTTGCCGGCAATCACCAGCGCCGCATGGCGAAAGCCGAACAGCGCCTGACCGTCATTGACCAGGCTGTAGGCCAATTGCGAAGGCGTGCGAGCGGCGCGGGTAAGGCGTTCGAGATCCAGAAACCTTGCGAACACCTGTTCAGCGCCGCCCGTGACCGGGGCGTTCACTTGAACTCCGCGAAACGCGCCGTGCCACTCATGCCGGCCAGCAAACCGTTGGCGTTGGGAAGCGTCGCCACCAGCAGCAAGGTCTGACTGCCTTCGTCAATCCGCGCGCCGAGGCGTTTGACCGTGGCATCCAGTGGCTGACCGGTTTCATCGGGAACAAAGCTGAAGGTCTGACCAGGCTTGAGCCGGGCCATCCAGCGCGACGGCACCAGCAGATGAATTTCCAGGGTGCGGTTGTCGACCACGTCCAGTAACGGCGTACCAGCAGCGACGCTTTCATAACGCTTGACCTTGCGCTCGACGACCTGGCCATCGAACGGCGCCAGCACGCTACAGCGTTTGACCTGAACCTGATAAACCTGGGACTGCGCCTGAGTCTCGCTGACCTTGGCCTCGGCCCGCGCGACTTCGAAACGCCCGACCGAATTCAACGCCGCCAGTTGCTTGTTGTGGGACAGTTCTTCCCCGGCGCCACGGCTGGCAGCCTGGGCCGCATTGAGCTGGGCCTGATAAGCCGAACAATCGAAACGCGCCAGAGTGTCGCCCTTCTTGAACGACTCGCCCTCACTGAACGGCAACTCGACAATACGCCCGGACAACTCACTCGCCAGCACCGCCTGATCCCGGGCCCGCAGCACGCCACGAGCCTCACTGCTGGCATTTGCGCTGCCGCTGCTGTCCAGCAGCGGATCATCGGGCGCAGGCGTTTGCGCCTGTACAACACACGTTACAAAGGTCAATCCAATAACCCACACACGAACACGCCGCATAACCGTTACTCCCTTACGGATGAGCGGAGTCTATGACAGCGTGGGTGGGCGTCAAGCGGATGGCCGTCATTGGATGGAAATGTCCGGTTTCAAAAAGGATATTTTTTCAGTGTGGTGGGTTGATCGCAGTCTCATTGAGTCAGTGGTATTAAATCTCACACAAATTTGGGAATCTTCACTCGATTAAAAATGAAGGGTAATAGTGGACATTCACATCTCTACACACTCCCGTTCATTGCCACTATTACGTCGTAATAATTGTTAATAGTTGAAGCCAGAAGCGCCTTGACCATCGACCAGGCGAATGCACAAGACTGGCTCGCCGGCGCTGAAAAACATTCAGCCGAGTAGAGCCTCGATCAGTCAACAGTTGACGCATATGGCGAACGCCATTTAGGATCTGGCCACTACTCAACCCCGTACGCAGAGATTCAGTTCTCTGGCAGTTGGGGTGAAAAAACCGGCTTCGGCCGGTTTTTTCGTTTCTGAGGATTGGATTTGTGCGCACTGCGTTCTTTGTTGACGGTTACAACGTGTTCTACGGGTTGCTGGCTGGCACGCCTTACAAATGGCTGAATCTGCCGCTGTTGCTGACGCATATTGCCCATATTGAAAACCCTCATAGCGCTCTCGCCTCAGTCGACTATTTCACGTCCTCGGTCAAACCTGAGCTTGCTACTCGCGGCAAAATTTCAAAAGAGGCTCAAGACACGTACGTCCGCGCTCTGAAGGCCAACAACGTCACTGTTCATTACGGCCGCCACCAACTTGAGCGCGCAAACGCTCCGCGTTTTATCGACAAAAAAATAGGTGCCTCGCGCCAAGATATAGTCGCGATATGGAAACTCGAAGAGAAAGAAACTGACGTCCATATCGCAATAAGCATGTATCGCACTGCAGCCAAGCAGGCCGATACCCATATTGCTGAACGCATACAACAGTTCGTTCTGGTATCCGGGGATACTGATTTGACTCCCGCGTTGAGAGCTATCCGAGAAGACTTCCCTCAAATCACGGTGGGCGTCGTTCTTCCATGCCGGACTGGATTCAAACGCTCTCCACCCGGTTCGCTAATAGAATATTCCCACTGGATGCGCCGAGTCGTCTCCTCAGAAGAGTTGCTGGCGCACCAGTTTCCAACTCGAGTGCCGACTCATAAGGCTCCCGCCATCAAACCGGATTATTGGTAACAACATCTGCCAACGGATACACCGACTCCCATCCCCCACCCAGCGCCTTATACAAACCAACCATCGCCAACGAAACCCCGGTCGAACTCTCCACGAACTGCTCCTGAGTCGCCAGCAACGCGCCTTGCACCGTCAGCACGTTAACGAAATCCACCACCCCTTCCACGTATTGCTGTTGCGCGGTGCGTAGCGCGATCTGGTTTTGGCGGACGGCTTCGGCAAGGCTGTCGCGGCGCAGTTGGCTGGTGTTGTAGGCGGTCAGTTGATCATCGATTTCATGCCAGGCGCGCAGCACGGTTTGCTGGTAGGCGATGGCGGCTTCCTGTTGTTGGGCTTCGCGCAAGTGCAGCGCGCCGCGCAAGCGTCCACCGTCAAACAGTGGCAGGCTGAATTGCGGGCCGATACCGAACGAGCGTGAGCCCCAGGAGCCGAAATCGCTGAGCTGCATGGCTTGCGATCCGATGTTGCCCGACAGGGTGATCCGCGGATAGAAATCGCCCTTGGCCACGCCAATGCTTGCAGTCGCGGCATGCAGGCGGGCTTCGGCCTGGCGGATGTCCGGGCGGCGTTCGGCCAGTTGCGACGGCAGGCCGATAGCGACTTGACGCGGGGTTTGCGGCACCGGGGCGTCTGTGGATAACTCGGCGGACAGCGCTTGCGGCGGCTCGCCCATCAGCAGGCTCAAGGCGTTGATCAGTTGCGACTGGCGCTGCTCCAGCGCAGGCAGACGCGACTCGATAGCCGCTACCTGGGCGGCGGCTTCGGCGACGTCCAGGTCGGTGGCGACACCGTCGGCCAGGCGCAGCTGCGAGAGTTTCAGGCTGTGACGGGCGACGTCGAGGTTCTCCTCGGTGACGGCTCGCGTACTTTGCACACCGCGCAGCTGAATGTAGTCCTGGGCGGTTTCGGCGAGCACCGACAGCAGCACCCCGCGTCGGTCGTTTTCCGCGACTTCCAGGGTGGCATCGGCGGCTTCGGTTTCACGGCGCACACGGCCCCAGAAATCCAGTTCCCAAGACGCGGAGAAGCCTGCGTCCCACAGGTTGTACGCCGAGTCACCGTTGTGTCCCGACGGATCGTTCAGGCCTTCGCCGCTGTTGCGTTTTCGCCCGTAACTGCCAGTGGCGGCGGTATTCGGGTATCGGTCGGCGGTGATCACCTGACGCACAGCGCGGCTTTGCTGCAAACGGCTGCTGGCGAGTTTCAGGTCGAGGTTGTCGGTCAAGGCACGTTGAGTCAGGGCCGAGAGTTTCGGGTCGTGGAACACCTCCCACCAGCGTTCGTCCATGGTCTCGGCGATGGCTTGGCTGGCGGCGGACCTGGATGGCTTCGACCACTCGGCGATTTGCGGTGCCTGAGGCTTTTGAAAGTCCGGGCCGACGGTGCAGGCTGAAAGGCTCATGATCAGCAAGGCGCAAAAGGTCAGTTGAGGCTGACGGCCTCTTCGCGAGCAAGCCCGCTCCCACAGGGGACCGCGTTTCAATGTGGGAGCGGGCTTGCTCGCGAAGACGTCAGCCCTATCAATGAAAATCTTCATCGTTGAGCAACCTCATGCTCGCTCGCACTGGCAGTATCAATACTCGCCTCAACCGACATCCCCACGCGCAACCGCTCGGCCAATGCCTGACCCGGATCAAGCACGATTTTCACCGGAATCCGCTGCACCACCTTGGTGAAGTTCCCGGTGGCGTTGTCCGGCTTGACCGAAGCGAACGTCACACCCGTGGCCGGTGCAATGCTCTCGACGCGACCGCTCAGGACCTCGCCGCCGAGGCTGTCGACACGCACTTGCACGTCCTGCCCCGGTTGCACGTCGGTCAGTTGGGTCTCCTGAAAATTGGCGACCACATAGGCCTGCGCAAGCGGCACCACCGCAAGGATTTTGCTCCCCGGCGTGACATAGGCGCCGACCCGAACGGCGCGCTCGCCGACCATACCGTCCTGAGGTGCAACGATGCGGGTGTAGGACAGCTCGTAGCTGGCCATTTCCAGCGCCGCTTGCGCCCGTTTTAGCCCGCCTTCAGCCGCGTCACGCTGAGCGGTGAGGATTTCCACCTGCTTGCGCTCCGCCGCCAGCATCGCCGTCACGTTAGCCAGCCGCGCGGTGGCCTGATCGATGCGGGTCCGCGCTTGTTGAGCGTTCTGCACCGTGCCAGCGCCCACCCCGGCGAGATGGTTGTAGCGATTCAGTTCATGCTCGGCGAAGGCCATTTCGGCCTTGGCCGACACGACCGTGGCCTGGGCCTGAGCGATCACCGAAGCCTGACGCTCAAGGGTCGCACGGGCATTTTGCAGTTGCGCCCTGGCCACCAGGGTTTCAGCGTCTGCCGCTTGGGCGGCGGCACGCAGATCGCGGTCATCAATCAACGCCAGCAACTGCCCGGCCTTGACCTGCTGGTTGTCCTCCACCAGCACTTCCTTGATGAACCCGGCCACGCGCGGCACCACCAGCGTGAAGTCCGCCGACACAAAGGCGTCATTGGTGTTCCGCTGCGTGCGCTTGCCGAACACGCCGGGCGCCAGCAAATAAACCAGCACCCCGAGCGCCACCACCACGGCGACGCCAACGGCCACTTTTTGCTTTGATTGAGTCGTCATAAAAACCTTCTGTTTCAGTGAAGCATTCAAGTCGGCGCGCGCGGCGGATAGATCCGCGTCGGCAGCCAGAAAATCAGCAGGATCAACGCCAGTGCGACGCCGGCCATGCACAAATAAAGGTCCGATGCCGTCAGCACCACGGCCTGCTCATGCAGCCGGTGGGCAAGGCCCGCGCTGTCGTTGTCGACCAGGGGTGAGTTGCCGAGGTTGTCCACCAGCATCACCGAGTGGAAATGCAGCCTTGAGGTGGTCAACGCCTCCAGTACGCCGGTGGCGATCACCGCCGCCAGGCCTTTTACGGTGTTGAACCAGGCCGAAGCGAAGGGCCCTTCCATCGGGCTGATGCTGCCGGTGGAGAGCATCAACAACGGCAACACCGCCATCGGCTGACCGAAGATTTGCAGCAGTTGCAGCACGTAGAAGTCGTCGCGAATCCACACCGACGTCAGCTGCGACCCACCGATGCAGGACAGCGTCAGCATGCTCAGGCCGATCCCCAGCACCCAGCGGCAATCGACCCAACGCAGGTTGCACAACGCCGCCACCAACGGCAGCGCGATCAACTGCGGTAACGCGGCCAGCAACATGATCGGCGCGGTCTGAACCGGGCGATAACCCTGTACCTGCGCCAGGTAGCTGGACGGAATAATGATCACCGCCAGCAACACCACCAGCACCCCGGCCAGGGTCAGCAAAGCGAACGACAGGTTGCGGATGCCGAGCATCTGCATCTTGAAAAACGGCATCGGCTGCGACCATTCATTGATCAGGAACAACACCAGCAACAGCACCCCACCCCCGAGTAATCCGCAGATCAGGCTCGACTCGAACCAGTCCAGCCGATTGCCTTGCAAAATGCCGATCACCAGCATGCAGATCGCCGGAAACCCCAGCAGCAAGCCGCGCCAGTTAAATTGTTTGAAGCGCTCCAGGCGCAACGGGTCCTGGGGCAAGCCATACGCCACCGCGACCATGGCGATCAGGCACGGCGCGATGATTTGCCAGAAGGTCCACTGCCATCCGACGTGTTCGGTCCACAACCCGGCCAGTGGCGTGCCGAGGCCTGGGCCGAACGTCGCGGTCAGGGCATAACCGGCCAGACCATAAAGCTTCACGTTGGCCGGTAAAAAACGCAGCGCGACGGTCATCAGCATCGGCGGCAACGCACCGCCCGCCAAGCCTTGCAAGGTGCGCATGACCAGCAGGCTTTCGTAGTTTGGAGCGAACGGGCACAACACGCCCAACAGCGTGAATGCACTGATGGCGCAGAGGGTGAACCGTCGCAGCGAAAACGTCACCGAGCACCACGGCGCAAAAGCCATGGCCGCCACCGAGGTCGCGGTGTAACTGGCGACCAGCCAGGTGCCTTCGTCGTAGCCGATGGCCAATGCGCCGCGGATGTCGGCGAGTGCAACCTTGGTCACCATCTCGTTCAGGCCCGACACCAGCACCGCCAACAACACGCCCACCAAACCGATGATGATCCGCGGACCAAAGACCGGTGGCGTGACGGCGGCCGGGCTGGCCGCGGCGAGAGGTGCCGTGACCGTGAGGGAAGTCATGACTGCAAGCTCCGGGGTTTGAATACCGAAGCATTTTAAGAAGCGCGGGACCTTACGAAAATTGACTTATTGGCAGCTTATAAGTGCGCTGGACGCAGCAATACAAAACCCCTGTGGGAGCGGGCTTGCTCGCGAAGGGGTCATCACATTCAACATCAATGGTGACTGATAAACCGCTTTCGCGAGCAAGCCCGCTCCCACAGGGATTTGGGGATCAACTTGAGGAGGGTTGTGCGGCCAGCCACGTTTCGTCGCAACAGGTTTTGAGGGTTTCACGCAGCCAGCGATGGGCCGGATCCTTGTCGAAACGTGGGTGCCAGGATTGGGTCAGCATAAGGGTCGGCAGCGGAATCGGCAGCGTGAAGGAACGCAGCTTCAGACCCAGGCGCTGAACGCTCAGCAATGCCTCCTTGGGCACCGGCAGAATCAAATCGGAATCAGGCAAGGCAAACATCGCCGCATGGAAACTCGGTGCAATCACCGCCACCCGCCGCTCCAGCCCCAACGCATTGAGCGCGGTATCGATCGGGCCACGGGCGATGCCGCGGCGGGACATGCTGATATGGGAAAACCCGGCGAAACGTTCGGCCGTGATCTCTTCGTCGAACAGCGGATGGTCTTCGCGAACCAGGCCGACGAAATGAGTTGAGAACAGATTCTGAATCTTCACTTCCGGGGTCAACGGCCGGGTATTGCTGATGCTCAGGTCGATCCGCCCTTCGCGCAGCGCTTCGTCATCGCCATCGCCTTCCGGCACGAAGCGCAGTTCGCAGTGCGGTGCCTGACGATCGAGGGTGTCAAACAGCTTTCCGCCGTAAACGCCGACGAAAAAGTCATTGGCGCGAATGCTGAACCGACGGCGCAACGTGCCCAGCTCCACCGCATCGGCCGAGCGAAACAACAGCGCGGCCTGCTCCACCACGTCACGCACCTGCTCGCGCAACGCCAGCGCCTTGGGTGTCGGCACCAAACCGCGACCGGCGCGCACCAGAATCGGATCGCCCAGGGCTTCGCGAATGCGCGTCAGCGTCCGGCTCATCGCCGCCGGGCTGAGGTTCATGCGCCGCGCGGCGCCCACCACACTGCCCTCGTCGAGCAAGGCGTCGAGGGCGACCAACAAGTTCATGTCCGGGAGTTGCATGTTGAGCACTCGTGTCTGATCTGGATTGATGCAGACGCAATGCTAGCAACATCCTTTGGTTGGGTGTTGACAGGTCTGGCCCCTTCGCGAGCAAGCCCGCTCCCACATTAGACCTTCAACGAACACAGCATTTGTGTACGACTCAAATCCAATGTGGGAGCGGGCTTGCTCGCGAAGGGGCCGGATCTGCCACCACAGAATTTAGCGCTGCATCCCCCAACGCTTCACCGTGACTCGCTCCAACGTGCTGAACACCAGGTTTTCCACCAGCAAGCCGATCAGGATCACCACCGCCAACCCGGCAAACACCTTGTCGGTGTACAGCTCGTTGCGGTTCTGGAAGATGTACCAGCCCAAGCCACCCTTGCCACTGGTGGCGCCGAACACCAATTCCGCGGCGATCAGCGTGCGCCAGGCGAAGGCCCAGCCGATTTTCAGCCCGGCGAGAATCGATGGCAGCGCTGCCGGAATCAGGATGAACAGCACGAAGCGCATGCCTTTGAGGCCGTAATTGCGCCCGGCCATGCGCAAGGTTTCCGAGACACCGAGGAACCCGGCATAGGTGTTCAAGGCCAGCGCCCAGAGCACCGAATGCACCAACACGAAAATCAGACTGTTCTGCCCCAGACCGAACCACAGCAGCGCCAACGGCAACAGCGCGATCGCCGGCAGCGGGTTGAACATCGAGGTCAACGTACTCAACAGGTCGCGGCCAAACTGCGTCGACACCGCCAGCGTGGTCAGGGCAAACGCCAGAACGATGCCGATCAGGTAACCCTTGAGCAACACCACCAGCGAAATCCACACCTTGCCCAGCAACTCACCACTGAGCAAACCGTCGTACAGCGCGCTGCCGGTTTGCAGAAAACTCGGCAGCAGCAGGTCGTTGTTCTGAACGCGGGCAACCACTTCCCACAGGACCGCGAGCAAAATCAGGATCAGACTCTTGCGTAACCAGCCTTGTTGCCAGAGGCGCTGACCGAGCGGTAATTCACGCTCCAGCGGCACACTCGTCAGCGGTTGCAACACCGTTTCAAATTCTTCACGCGGGGATGATAAAAGGCTCATCGGGCACTCCTCTCAATGGCTCAATAAGCGATGCGGATGTCGGAGAAATCCAGCTCCCGCTCGGTTTGCGGGGACTGACCTTCATCGAACAACAGCCGATGAATCCTCCGCGCCGACTCCTGAAAGGCCACGCCGCCGAGGCTGTGCAAGTCGTATTGATGGCTGTGGACTTCCGCCCGCACTCGCCCCGGATGCGGCGACAGCAGCAGGATGCGATTGCCCACCACCAGCGCTTCTTCGATGGAGTGAGTAACGAACAGCAGCGTGAAGCGCACTTCTTCCCAGAGCAGCAGCAATTCTTCCTGCATCTTGCGGCGGGTCAACGCATCGAGGGCGGCGAAGGGTTCGTCCATCAAGAGGATTTTCGGCTGCATGGCCAACGCACGAGCAATCGCCACCCGCGCTTTCATGCCGCCGGACAAGGTATGCGGGTAGGCATCGGCAAACGCCGCCAGACCAACCTTGTCCAGGTAGTGCAGCGCTCGTTCCTCGGCCTCTTTGCGCTTGAGGGTTTTCGAAGCAAGCAGCGGAAACATCACGTTCTGTTTGACGGTTTTCCACGGCGGCAGTTGATCGAATTCCTGGAACACCACGATCCGGTCCGGCCCCGGGGCATGAACGGTTTGCCCCTGAAGACGAATCTCGCCTTCACACGGCTGGATAAACCCGGCGACCGCCTTGAGCAACGTTGACTTGCCGCAACCGGACGGACCGAGCAGCACAAAGCGGTCCGCCGGATCGATTTCAAAACTGACCTGATGGGTCGCTCGAACCACCCGCTGAGGCGTGCGGTATTCGAGGCTGACGTTGTCGACCGACAGCAGCGCTTGGGCTGCCGCGATCGGTTTGCTGACCGTGTGGCCTTGCAAAGGGGCGTTCATCTCGATCAGCTCCCTTGCAGCGGTTTGGCGTCCTGGAAGAAGTAGTCCTTCCACGAATCCGGTTTGTTTTTGATCGCGCCGACGCGGTAGAGGAACTCGGCCAGCGGGTAAGTATTTTTCGGCGTGACGCTGAATTCGAACTGCGGGTTATCGATGATTTTCAGCAGCGCAGCGCGGTCGATTTTGGCCTTGGTGACGCGAATGTATGTGTCCGCCGCCGCGCCTTTATCGTTCTGGGCAAACTCGGCCGCCTCAGTCAGCGCCTGAACGAACGCCTTATAGGTTTTCGGGTTCTCGTCGCGGAATTTCTCGGTGGCGAACAGCACCGTCGGCGAGTTCGGGCCGAGCACGTCATTGGAATTCAGCACAACGTGGACGTTAGGGTTGGCCAGCTCTTGATCCTGGAACGGCGGGTTGGAAAAGTGCCCGGTCAACTCGGTGCCGCCGGCAATCAGCGCTGCGGTGGCGTCGGGGTGCGGAACGGCGATGGTGTACTTGTCGAGGCGATTGAATTCCTTGTCACCCCACTGCTTGGCGGCCGCGTATTGCAGGATGCGTGACTGCACCGAAACGCCGACCGCCGGCACTGCGATGCGGTCCTTCTCGCTGAAGTCAGCGATGGTTTTGACCTTGGGATTGTTGCTCACCAGGTAGTACGGGAAGTTGCCGAGGGAGGCGACCGCTTTGACGTTCTGCTTGCCGTGAGTACGGTCCCAAATCGTCAGCAGCGGGCCGACGCCCGCACCGGCAATATCAATGGAACCGGAGAGCAACGCATCGTTGACCGCCGCACCACCGGAGAGCTGGGTCCAGTCGACCTTGATGTCGATGCCTTCCTGCTTGCCGTACTTCTCGATCAGGTTTTGATCGCGCACCACATTGAGCAACAGATAAACGATGCCGAACTGCTCGGCGATGCGGATCTCACCTTCAGCGTGGGCCACGGTCGGCGCCACCAGGCTGCCGGCGATCAGGCTGAAACCCAGGCCGATGGCCGCAGCCAGCGGTGCAAATGGAAGACGTTTGGACATGAGAGTTTCTCCGACAAATCAGAAAGGCGCGTCGCCCTGGATGGTGGTGCGATACAACTTGCGGCGCAGGTAGCTTGGGCATCCAGCGGCGAGATGAATCAGCGAACGGTTGTCCCAGAACACCAGGTCGTGGGCCTGCCATTGATGGCGGTAGATGTTTTGCGGCAGCACGCTGTGGGCGTAGAGCTCGTCGAGCAGTTGCTTGCTTTCGTCTTCCGGCAAACCAACGATGCGCGTGGTGAAACCCTCGCTGACGAACAACGCCTTACGGCCGTTTTCCGGGTGGGTACGAACAATCGGGTGGACCACTTCAGCGACCTGAGCCAGTTGCTCTGGCGTCAGCGTCGGGCGCCAATTGCCTTCGAATTTGGTCTCGCTGTAACGCGCCGTGTAGGAGTGCGCCGCCGAGCGCCCTTCGACGGCTTTACGCAACGCTTCGGGCAGGTTGTCCCAGGCTTTGTGCATATCGGCGAACAACGTGTCGCCGCCTTCGGACGGCAGCTCCTGGGCGTGCAGCATCGAGCCCAGGCTTGGCAGTTCTTTATAGGAAAGGTCGGAATGCCAGAACTTGCCGGCGTCGCCGAGGCCGATGGACTGGCCGTTTTCGATGATGTTGGAAACGATGAGAATTTCCGGATGCCCGGCCAGCAGGAATTGCTTGAGCACATGGATCTGCAACACGCCGAAACGGCGGCTGAAAGCGATCTGCTGCTCGGGGGTAATGCGCTGGTCGCGAAACACCACGACGTGATGATCCAGGTGCGCGCGGTGGATGCGGGCGAAGTCCTGATCATTGATCGGGCGGGACAGGTCGAGGCCGATGATTTCGGCACCGACGGCGCCACTGAACGGGCGGATGTCGAAGGTTTGCGGCGCGATATTCGCGGCGCTTGGGGAAGCCGTTGCTGCAGACATAAATCACTCCCACGCACGGCACGCTCAAGGGCGCGCGCGTCGATCAAGAAACTCACGGAGGTCCCGTGTTGGTTCGTGTCGTGCGGCGCGCCGATTGGTCGGCAGGTACGCAGGAGAATGACTTTATAGATATAAGAAGTGAAATTTAAATACCGTTAGCGAATAACGATATGGCTTTTGAGGTGTGTTGCCTTTTGGGCCTCTTCGCGAGCAAGCCCGCTCCCACATTGGATGTGTGTTGATCACAGAACCAATGTGGGAGCGGGCTTGCTCGCGAAGGGGCCATTAGCCCCAGCCGAGAACTATCGCTCGTGCAGCGCTTCAGCGCGGGCGCGAATAATCGGCTTGAGCAGGTAGCTGAGAATGGTCTTCTTGCCCGTGATGATGTCCACCGAAGCCACCATCCCCGGGATGATCAGCAACGGCTTTTCATCCGTCCCCAAGTGACTGCGGTCAGTGCGCAGCTTGATGATGTAGTAAGTGGTTTTCTTGTCTTCATCGGTAATGGTGTCAGCACCGATCTGCTCAAGCTTGGCCTTCAGCCCACCATAAATGGTGTAGTCATACGCCGTGAACTTCACCGTTGCCTCTTGCCCCGGATGCAGGAAGGCGATGTCTTGCGGGCGAACTTTCGCCTCAACCAGCAAGGTGTCGTCCAGCGGCACGATTTCCACCAGGTCGCTGCCCGGCTGGATTACGCCGCCAATGGTGTTCACCAGCAGCTTGTTGACGATACCGCGCACCGGCGATGTCACCAGCGTCCGGCTGACCCGGTCTTCCAGCGCTTTGCCGGTAGCCTGGGCCTTGTTCAGATCAGTGCGCGCTTCATTGAGTTGAGTCAGCGCTTCGCTGCGGAATTTGCCGCGAGTCTCGTCGATCTTGCGCTGCACTTCCTTGATCGCCGATTGGGCGCGAGGAATGGCCAGGGTGGTCGCATCCAGTTGCCCGCGGGTTTCAACCTCGGCGCGCTTGAGTCGCAGCACTTCAACCGGCGATACCGCGCCCTGGGCTACCAACGGCTCGGACATGTTGATTTCCTGGCGTTGCAGCGCGAGACCGCTACGGTACTGCGACTGCTTGGAAGTGAACTCGCGCAGCTCTTGCTGACGCTGGATCAACTGTTCCTCCAAACCGCCAATTTCATCGTGCAACTGCTGTCGACGGCTGATGTACAGCGACTCTTCGCTGGCCGCCTGACCGGGAACAGCCTTGAGCACGTCAGCCGGGAAGTTCAGCGGACGGTCATCGACTTCCGCGCTCAAGCGTTCGACTCGCAGCAGCATCGACAGCCGATCGGCCTCGGTTTCGCCGACGTTGGAGGCGAATCGCGTGTCGTCCAGGCGAATCAGCGGCGCGCCGGCCTCAACAATCTGCCCTTCGGTCACGTACAACTCGGAGACGATGCCGCCCTCAAGGTTCTGGATTTTCTGGATCTTGGACGACGGAATGGCTTTGCCGTCGCCCTTGGTGACTTCGTCGATCACGGCGAAGTTGGCCCAGAGCATCAGGAACACGAAGAAGCCGATGATCGCCCAGATGGTCAGCCGCACCACGCGTGGGGCGTCTTCGATCAGCGCTTTGTTGACCTCGGGAAGTGGCTGGCCATGCAGCGAATCGGTGCCTTTGAAATAACGGCCGATCGAATTCTTGAAACCCGACTTAAGCAACACTGATCTGCCCCTTCTTCAACGCTTCCATCACCGCAGCTTTCGGGCCGTCGGCGAGAATCTGCCCGCGGTCGATGACGATCAGACGATCCACCAGCGACAACAGCGAAGCCCGGTGCGTTACCAGCACCACGGTTTTGTTTTCAACCACCGCCGCGAGGCGTTGCTTGAGGCGTTCTTCACCGGTGTTGTCCATGGCGCTGGTCGGTTCGTCGAGCAGCAAGATCGGCGGGTTGAGCAACAACGCACGGGCCAGGGCAACGTTCTGGCGCTGACCGCCAGACAGATTCTGCCCACGCTCGCCGACTTGCAGCTCATAACCTTGCGGGTGCAGGCGGGCGAATTCGTGGACGCCGGCCAGTTCGGCCGCTTGCAGCACCATTTCGTCTTCGACATAGCGCGCACCCGACACCAGGTTGTCGCGCAGGGTGCCGGCGAGCAGCTGGATGTCCTGCGCCACGTAACCAATGTTGTGGCGCAATTCGCTGACGTCGATCTGACGGATATCGACGCCATCCACCAACAGCGCGCCGTCGTCCGGCTGGTAGAGGCCTACGAGCAGTTTGGCCAGGGAGCTTTTCCCCGAGCCGCTGCGCCCGATGATGCCGATCTTCTCGCCAGGCTTGATGATCAGGTTGATGTTCTTCAGCGCCGCGTTCTGTTGGTTCGGGTAGGTGAAGTTCATCTGCCGGCATTCGATGGCGCCTTGCAGCACCTTGCGGCTCAGAGGGCGTTCCTCGAAGTTGCGCTCTTGCGGCAGCTCCATCATCTGATCGACCGAGGTCATGGTTACCCGCGCTTGCTGGTAACGGGTCAGCAGGCCTGACAGCGAGGCCAGCGGGCTGAGCGCGCGACCGCTGAGCATGTAGCAGGCAATCAAACCGCCCATGCTCAGGTGACCGTCGATGATCTGGTACACCCCGAAGACGATCATGATCACCCCGGCCAGTTGCTGGATCAGCAAGGTGATGTTCATCGCCAGACCGGAGAGCATTTTCACCCGCAGCTCGAGGCGGCTGAGGGTGCCGAT
This sequence comes from Pseudomonas sp. Root329, assembly GCF_001424925.1. Taxonomy (NCBI): domain Bacteria; kingdom Pseudomonadati; phylum Pseudomonadota; class Gammaproteobacteria; order Pseudomonadales; family Pseudomonadaceae; genus Pseudomonas; species Pseudomonas sp. Root329. The sequence continues at coordinate 199,539 of NZ_LMCV01000048.1, forward strand.
GGTCTGCTCCCACTGATATTGGCGTTCGCTTTCGGCGTTGTTGACCTTCACCGCATCGAGGCCGGCGAGGGTTTCGATCAGGCTCGACTGACGCTCGGCGCCCAGCGCCATGGTTCGCTCCATGGTCGCCACCAGCGGCTTCTGCAAGGCATAGCCGATGAGCAAGGCAATCGGGAACGCCAGCACCGGAATCCACACCAGATGCCCGCCGAGAATCGCGATGACCATGAAGATCAGCAGCGTAAACGGCAGGTCGATCAGACTGGTGAGAGTCAGCGAGGCGAGGAAGTCGCGCAGGCTCTGAAACTCATGGATGTTCTGGGCGAAGCTGCCGACCCGTGCGGGGCGGTACTTCATGGCCATGCCGACGATGCGCTCGAACAACGTGGCCGAGATGATCAGGTCGGTTTTCTTCCCGGCCAGGTCCAGGCAGAGGCTGCGCAGGCTCTTGAGGATCAGGTCGAACAGGTACGCCCCGGTGATGCCAATGGCCAACACCCACAAGGTCGATTCGGCCTGGTTCGGCACGACGCGGTCGTAGACGTTCATCACGAACAGCGGCGCGGCCATGGCGATGATGTTGATCAGGAAACTGGCGGCGATGGCGTCGGCATATAGCCAGCGCGAACGCTTGAGGGTGTCGCGGAACCACGAGCGCGCGCGCGGGATCAGCGTGCCGTGATTGACGTCGAATTTGTGCTGGGGTTGAGCAAAGAACACTTTGCCGATGTAGTCATCGGCCAGCAGTTCGCGGCTGACGACACTTTCGCCACCGTCGCTTTCGCTAAGCAACAGCCGCGCCTGATCGTCACCGATCCAACCGAGCAGGACGGCACTGCGACCATCCTTGAGCAGCAACAGCGCCGGCATGGCAATCGCCGGGATCTGTTCCAGTTTGCGTACCAGCACCCGCCCTTGCAGGCCGGCGCGAGCGGCCGCGCGGGGCAGCAGTTCAACACTCAGGCGCTGCTTGGGCAACGGCAGGCCGGTGGTCAACATCGCGGCGCTGGCCGGTTTCTGATGCAGGGTGCAAAGAGCCAGCAAGCCGTCCAGTAATGGATCGTCGTGCAGCGCGCGTGGATCATGAATGAGTTGAACTCGACTGACTTCTGATTCCACGCTCGGCACTCTTGGCTAACAATTGAACAATGAAGGTTCTGCTCAATTCATACCAGGCAATTGAACCTTAGGCTTCACGTCGTTTTGCACGACGGATGCCAACGGTGCGACCACTCCCTGGCTCTTGAGCAACTCGCCCATGGTCGCCTTGATTCGGTACTGAGTAAATAACTGAATGTTCTTGATCTCCGCCAGGCGACGAGAAGCCGAGAACAGCTCGTTTTCACTGTCGAGCAGGTCGAGCAAAGTACGCTCGCCGAGACTGAACTGCTTCTGATAGGCAGTGCGCACGCGGGTGCTGTGATCGACATATTGCTGGGCGATCGGCACTTGGGCATTGGCGTTGTTCAAGGCATTCCAGGCCAGGCCCAGCTCTTCGTTCAACACGCGCAAGGCGTTGTTGCGAATATCCAGTGCCTGGTTGGACTGGTAGGACTTGGATTCCAGATCAGCCTTGTTGCTGCCACCGGCATACAGATTGAAACGCATGCGCAACATGGCCTGCCATTCATTGCTGTGACCGTTCTGGCCATCGAGATCGTTGTCGGCGGTGCGACCCAATTCGGCATCGAAGCGCGGATAGAAGGTCGATTTGGCGGCTTCGTACTGTTTCTCCGCAGCGGCGATGTCGGATTCGGCGGAACGCAGGATCGGGCTGTTTTCCAGCATCTGCGTCCGGGCTTCATTCAGGTTGGCCGGCAACAGCGCCATGAAATCGGAAGGACGCTCCAGCTGATCGGGCATCTGGCCGACGGCGCTGAGGAAGTTGGTCTCGGCGTCAGCCAGGTTGGTCTGCTCGGTGATCAGGTTGTTGCGGGCCTGGGCCATGCGCGCTTCGGCCTGATCGAGGTCGGCGCCGCTGCCGACGCCGCGCTGGGTGCGCAGTTTGATCTGGTCGAAAATCCGTTCGTGGCTCTTCAGGTTCTCGGTTGCCAGGCGTACGAATTCGCGGCGGGTCAACACGTCGAGATACACCTGCGCAACGGTGAGCGCGGTGCGTTCGGACGTGCCCAGCAAGGAATAGGCGCGGGAATTAACAGTGGCTTGTTGACGCCCCACTTCACTCGACGTCGCAAAACCGTCAAATACCATTTGCGACAACCGCACGCTCGATTCGCTGCGATTCAGGGTTTCCCAGTGATTGTTGTTGCCGGCGGCACGCGTGGTGACGTTGTCAGTGCCTTCGCGACCATAACCGCCCAGCAGATCGACCCGTGGGAGGTATCCACCTTTTGCTGCCTTTAACTGATAATCCGCGGCCAATCGACTATTAACGCCTGCCTGGATTTCCGGATGGACATCCAGTGCCTGTTGCATGGCCTCCGGAAGGGACTGCGCCTGAACAAAACTGGCGGCAAGGGCGAAGGGTAAAGCCGTGAGCAGGTGCAAACGCATTGTTGGAGTTTCCCGGAATTGCTTGTCTTGAATCACTGCAGAACGTGCCGCTGCATCGGATGATGACAACCGGAATGACCGTGTGTCGGAAAGTTGGATGTTTGAACTGCGTCACACTCGCGGGGCAGGTCGGCACCGAAATATCAATGTGACATTACGGAGGCGAGTGTTTAGGATGACAGGCCGAAGGTCAATAGTTTGGCATAAAGTTTATAGCGAAAAATTATAGCCAGTTTATTGACGAATAACCGCGTCAAAGTTGTGCCTCTAATACCTTGAAAGTACGTCCAGACTGTTTGGCAAACACGCCGCCAGGTCCATGGAAGTCAATTGAATGCGACACCCGGAGAGTCTTCAATGAGCAGTGTTGTGGCCATCGTCAAAAGCATTGTCGGTCAGGTTTTCGCTGTGTCCCCAGAGGGCGTGCGCCGCGTACTCGTTGAAGGCGATCGGTTGTTTGTAGGTGATCAGGTAGACACTGGCGCAGCAGGCGCCGTCACGCTCGAACTGGCTGACGGCCGGACCCTGGACCTGGGCCGCGACACTCAGTGGAGCGGTAGCGATCCGGACTCCAGCACTGACCTTGCACAAGCCACTGCACAAGCCGCGCCATCGGTTGAAGAGCTGCAGCAAGCCATCGCTGCCGGCGCCGACCCGACCACCGATCTTGAAGCCACCGCGGCCGGCCCTACCGTTATGAGCGGAGGCGGCTCTACCGGTGGCGGTCACAGCTTCGTGGCTCTGGAGGCAACCGCTGGCCGGGTGGACCCGACCATTGGTTTCCCGACTGCGGGCATCGGCACTGCCGCGTTGGCTGCACAGAACACCATCGGCGGCCAGACGGCCGGTACCAGCGCCAACGTGCAGCGTGAATCGACCCTGAACTTGAGCGCCACGCCGACCATCACCGAGGCCGGCGGCGTACTGGTTTACACCGCCACGTTGACCCAGGCTCCGCTGACCGACCTGACCATCACCCTGTCCAATGGCTCGGTGATTGTGATCCAGGCTGGCCAGTTGACCGGCACCGTCAACGTTCCGCTTGCGCCGAACGATTCTGTTTATAACGACCCGACCCAAATCAACGTGACCGTCACCGGCACCACGGGTGGCAGCGGCATCATCGTTACCCCGCCGACGACCCCGGCCGTGACCCAGGTCACCGACACCGTCGATACCACCACGGTCACCTTGACCGCTGGCGCCAACGTTACCGAAGGCGGCCAGATCACCTACACCGCGACATTGACCAACCCGGCGCAGACGCCGGTCACCATCACGCTGTCCAACGGCTCGATCATCACTATCGACGCTGGCAAGACCACCGGCTCCGTGAACGTCGACACCCTGGCCAACGACGTTTATCAGAACGGCAGCACCGTTAGCACCACGATCACTGGAGCCACCGGCGGCAACTTCGAGAGCCTGGTGCCGAGCACCACGCCAGCGGTCACCACCATTACCGACTCGGCCGACAACACCAGCCTGAGCCTCACCGCCACCGGTACCGTCGTCGAAGGAGGTCAGATCACCTACTCCGCGACCCTGACCAACCCGGCCGGTACGCCGATGACCGTGACCTTGAGCAACGGCTCGGTCATCACCATCGAAGCGGGCAAGACCACCGGCAGCGTGACCGTCGACACCGCAGCCAATGATGTCTACAACAATGGCAGCACCGTCAGTACCACCATCACCGGGACCACTGGCGGTAATTTCGAGCAGCTGATTCCAAGCACCGTGCCGGCGCTGACCACCGTAACCGATTCGAAAGACAACACCGGCCTGAGCCTGTCGGCGTCCACCGAAGTGGCAGAGGGCGGTCAGATCACCTACACCGCGACCCTGACCAACCCGGCCGGTACGCCGGTGACCGTCACCCTGAGCAACGGCGCAGTGATCACCATCGCCGCCAACGCTACCAGCGGTTCCGTCACCGTCGATGCGCCGAAAGACGACGCCTACATCGACGCCGGCAAGGTCAGCGCCACGATCAGCACCGCCACCGGCGGTAACTTCGAAAACCTGGTCCCGAGCACGGTTCCGGCAGTGACCGAGGTGACTGACACGATCAACACCTCGACGGTCAGCCTGACGGCCAACGGCTCTGTGACCGAAGGCGGGATCGTGGTTTACACCGCGTCAGTGTCTGCTGAAGTCACTGGATCGCCGGTCGTCGTGACCCTGTCCAACGGCCAGACCATCACCATTCCGGTCGGTTCGAGCAGTGCCAGCGTGAACTTCACCGCGCCGAACGATGCCCTGGCCGGCGGCTCCCTGAGCGTCAAGATTGATGACGCCAAGGGCGGCAACTTCGAAAAGCTGGAAGTCGACAGCAAGCCGGCGGACACCTCGATTACCGATACGGTTGACACCACGACGGTTAGCCTGACGGCTACCGGTTCGGTCGCTGAAGGTGGTTCGATCGTCTACACCGCGAACCTGACCCACGCGGCCGGCACGCCCGTGACCGTCACCCTGAGCAACGGCGCAGTCATCACCATCGCCGCCAACGCCACCAGCGGTTCTGTCACCGTCGATGCGCCGAAAGACGATGCTTACATCGACGCCGGCAAAGTCAGCGCCACGATCAGCACCGCTACCGGCGGCAACTTCGAAAACCTGGTGACCAGCCCGGCGGCGGCAGTCACTGAGGTGACTGACACGATCAACACGTCGACGGTCAGCCTGACGACCGCCAACGGCACTGTCGCCGAAGGCGGCACCGTGGTTTACACCGCGTCGGTCGGCGCGCCGGTCACCGGTTCGCCGGTGGTGGTGACCTTGTCCAACGGTCAGACCATCACCATTGGCATTGGCCAAAGCAGCGGCACGGTCAATGCCGTGGTCTCCAATGATGTGCTCAGCGGCCACGCGCCGGTGACCAATTCGATCACCAAGGTCAGCGGCGGCAACTACGAAAACCTGATCGCCGATAAAACCCCGGTCAGCACCAGCGTGACCGACACCGTCGACACCACCACCCTGTCGCTGAGCGCCACTGGCAACGTCAAAGAAGGTGGCCAGATCACCTACACCGCCACCCTGACCCATGCGGCCGGCAGCCCAGTGACCGTGACGTTGAGCAACGGCGCGACCATCACCATCGATGCCGGTAAAACCACCGGCACCGTGAAAGTCGATGCGCCGAAAGACGACGTCTACAAGGACGCCGGCAAACTGGAAGTCACCATCAAGGACGCTGCTGGCGGCAACTTTGAAAACCTGGTCACCAGCCCGACCCCGGCCGTGACCAACGTCGCCGACACAGTCAACACGACGCACCTGACCCTCAGCGCTGAAAAATCGGTACTCGAAGGTTCGCACATCACCTACACCGCGACCCTCACCAACGCCGCGCAAACGCCGGTGACCGTCAAGCTGAGCAACGGCGAGACCATCACCATCGACGCCGGCAAAACCACCGGTTCGGTGACCATCGCGGCGCCAAGCGACGACGTCTACAAAGATGCCGGCAAGCTCGCTGTGACGATGACGGATGCCAGCGGCGGCAACTTTGAAAAACTCGACATCAGCAAAGCTTCAGTGACCACCACCGTCACCGACACCGTCGACACCTCGACCGTCACCCTGACCGCCAGCAGCAGCAGCGTGGCCGAAGGCGGCACCGTGGTTTACACCGCGTCGGTCGGCGCGCCGGTCACCGGTTCGCCGGTGGTGGTGACCTTGTCCAACGGTCAGACCATCACCATTGGCATTGGCCAAAGCANGGTTTACACCGCGTCGGTCGGCGCGCCGGTCACCGGTTCGCCGGTGGTGGTGACCTTGTCCAACGGTCAGACCATCACCATTGGCATTGGCCAAAGCACCGGCACGGTCAATGCCGTGGTCTCCAACGATGTGCTCAGCGGCCACGCGCCGTTGACCAACTCGATCACCAAAGTCAGCGGGGGCAACTACGAAAACCTGGTCGCCGATAAAACCCCGGTCAGCACCAGCGTGACCGACACCGTCGACACCACCACCCTGTCACTGAGCGCCACCGGCAACGTCAAAGAAGGCGGCCAGATCACCTACACCGCCACCCTGACCCATGCGGCCGGCAGCCCGGTGACCGTGACGTTGAGCAACGGCGCGACCATCACCATCGATGCCGGTAAAACCACCGGCACCGTGAAAGTCGATGCACCGAAAGACGACGTCTACAAGGACGCCGGCAAACTGGAAGTCACCATCAAGGACGCCGCTGGCGGCAACTTTNACCGTGAAAGTCGATGCACCGAAAGACGACGTCTACAAGGACGCCGGCAAACTGGAAGTCACCATCAAGGACGCCGCTGGCGGCAACTTTGAAAACCTGGTCACCAGCCCGACCCCGGCCGTGACCAACGTGGCGGACACCACCAACACCACACACCTGACCCTCAGCGCTGAAAAGTCGGTACTCGAAGGTTCGCACATCACCTACACCGCGACCCTCACCAACGCCGCGCAAACGCCAGTGACCGTCAAGCTGAGTAACGGCGAGACCATCACTATCGAAGCCGGCAAAACCACCGGTTCGGTCACCATCGCGGCGCCAAGCGATGACGTCTACAAAGATGCTGGCAAGCTCGCTGTGACGATGACGGATGCCAGTGGCGGCAACTTTGAAAAACTCGACATCAGCAAAGCGTCAGTGACCACCACCGTCACCGACACCGTCGACACCTCGACCGTCACCCTGACCGCCAGCAGCAGCAGCGTGGCCGAGGGCGGCACCGTGGTTTACACCGCCTCGGTCGGCGCACCGGTCACCGGTTCGCCGGTGGTGGTGACCTTGTCCAACGGTCAGACCATCACCATTGGCATTGGCCAAAGCAGCGGCACGGTCAATGCTGTGGTCTCCAACGATGTGCTCAGCGGCCACGCGCCGGTGACCAATTCGATCACCAAAGTCAGCGGCGGCAACTACGAAAACCTGGTCGCCGATAAAACCCCGGTCAGCACCAGCGTGACCGACACCGTCGACACCACCACCCTGTCACTGAGCGCCACTGGCAACGTCAAAGAAGGTGGCCAGATCACCTACACCGCCACCTTGACCCATGCGGCCGGCACCCCGGTGACCGTGACGTTGAGCAACGGCGCGACCATCACCATCGATGCCGGCAAAACCACCGGCACCGTGAAAGTCGATGCACCGAAAGACGACGTCTACAAGGACGCCGGCAAACTGGAAGTCACCATCAAGGACGCCGCTGGCGGCAACTTTNACCGTGAAAGTCGATGCACCGAAAGACGACGTCTACAAGGACGCCGGCAAACTGGAAGTCACCATCAAGGACGCCGCTGGCGGCAACTTTGAAAACCTGGTCACCAGCCCGACCCCGGCCGTGACCAACGTGGCAGACACCAACAACACCACACACCTGACCCTCAGCGCTGAAAAGTCGGTGCTCGAAGGCTCGCACATCACCTACACCGCGACCCTCACCAACGCCGCGCAAACGCCAGTGACCATCAAGCTGAGTAACGGCGAGACCATCACCATCGACGCCGGCAAAACCAGCGGATCGGTGACCATCGCGGCGCCAAGCGATGACGTCCACAAGGATGCCGGCAAGCTCACCGTAACGATGACGGATGCTACCGGCGGCAACTTCGAAAATCTCGACATCAGCAAAGCCTCAGTGACCACCACCGTCAAAGACACGGTCGACTCCACGTCCCTGTCGCTGTCGGCCAGCCACACCGTCAGCGAAGGTGGCCAGATCACCTACACCGCGACCCTGAGCAACCCGACAGACACGGCGATGACCGTGAAGTTGAGCAACGGCGCCGTGATCAACATCGCGGCCGGCGCCACCACCGGCTCGGTCAACTTCGCTGCACCGGCCAACACCCCGTACATCGACGGCGGCAAAGTCCAGGCTACGATTGCCAGCCAGAGCGGCGGCAACTTCGAAAAAGTCGTCACCGACCATTCGCCGGCGGTTACCACCGTCACCGATTCGGCAGACACCACCGGCCTGAGCCTGAGCGCCACCGGTTCGGTCGCCGAGGGCGGTTCGATCGTCTACACCGCGACCCTGACCCACGCCGCCGGCTCCGCCATGACCGTGACGTTGAACAACGGCGCGGTGATCCACATTGCCAAGGATGCCACCACAGGTTCGGTGAACTTCGCCGCACCGAAGGATGACGTCTACAAAGACGCCGGCAAAGTCGAAGCCAGCATCACCAAGACTGCCGGCGGCAACTTCGAGAACCTGGTGACCGACAAGACGCCAGCGGTTACCGACGTGACCGACACCCTCAATACCTCGACAGTCAGTCTGACGGCCAACAGCACTGTGGCTGAAGGCGGCACCGTGGTGTACACCGCTTCGGTCAATGCGCCAGTGACCGGTTCGCCGGTTGTCGTGACCTTGTCCAACGGCCAGAGCATTACCATTCCGGTCGGCGCCAGCAGCGCCAGCGTGAAATACACCGCACCGAACGACGCACTGGCTGGCGGCGGTTCGCTGAGCGTGAAAATCGACGGCACCACCGGTGGCAACTACGAAAACCTGGTGGCGAATCAAACCCCGGCAGTCACGTCGGTAACCGACGTCAAAGACACCACCACCCTGAGCCTGAGCGCTACGGATTCGGTCGCTGAAGGCGGTTCGATTGTCTACACCGCAACGCTGACTCACGCGGCCGGCACGCCAGTAACCGTGAACCTGTCGAACGGCGCCGTGATCACCATCGAGGCCAACGCTACCAGCGGCTCCGTCACCGTCAAGGCACCTGCCGATGACGTCTACAAAGATGCCGGCAAAGTTGAAGCGACCATCAAGGACGCCACCGGCGGCAACTTCGAAAACCTGGTGACCAGCCCGGCGGCGGCAGTCACTGAGGTGACTGACACGATCAACACGTCGACGGTCAGCCTGACGACCGCCAACGGCACTGTCGCCGAAGGCGGCACCGTGGTTTACACCGCGTCGGTCGGCGCGCCGGTCACCGGTTCGCCAGCCTGACGACCGCCAACGGCACTGTCGCCGAAGGCGGCACCGTGGTTTACACCGCGTCCGTGTCGGCTGAAGTCACTGGTTCGCCGGTGGTCGTGACCCTTTCCAACGGTCAAACCATCACCATTCCGGTTGGCGCCAGCAGCGCCAGCGTGAACTTCACTGTGCCGAACGATGCCCTGGCCGGTGGCGGCTCGCTGAGCGTCAAGATCGACGACGCCAAGGGCGGCAATTACGAGAAGCTGGAAGTTAACGGCAAGCCGGCGGACACCTCGATTACCGATACGGTGGACACCACGACGGTTAGCCTCAGCGCGACTGGGTCAGTGGCTGAAGGCGGCTCGATCGTCTACACCGCGAACCTGACCCACGCTGCCGGCACTCCAGTGACCGTGAACCTGTCGAACGGCGCCGTGATCACCATAGCGGCCAACGCGACCAGCGGTTCCGTAACCGTCAAGGCACCTGCCGATGACGTCTACAAAGATGCCGGCAAAGTTGAAGCGACCATCAAGGACGCCAGCGGCGGCAACTTCGAAAACCTGGTGACCAGCCCCGCAGCTGCGGTCACCGAGGTGACTGACACGATCAACACGTCGACGGTCAGCCTGACGACCGCCAACGGCACTGTGGCCGAAGGCGGCACCGTGGTTTACACCGCGTCCGTGTCTGCTGAAGTTACTGGCTCGCCCGTGGTTGTGACCCTTTCCAACGGTCAAACCATCACCATTCCGGTCGGTTCGAGCAGCGCCAGCGTAAACTTCACCGCGCCGAACGATGCCCTGGCCGGTGGCGGCTCGCTGAGCGTCAAGATCGACGACGCCAAGGGCGGCAATTACGAGAAGCTGGAAGTTAACGGTAAGCCGGCGGACACCTCGATTACCGATACGGTGGACACCACGACTGTTAGCCTGACGGCTACCGATTCAGTCGCTGAAGGCGGCTCCATCGTTTACACCGCGAACCTGACCCACGCGGCTGGCACGCCGGTCACTGTCACCCTGAGCAACGGCGCAGTGATCACCATCGCCGCCAACGCCACCAGCGGTTCCGTGACCGTCAAGGCACCTGCCGATGACGTCTATAAAGATGCGGGAAAAGTCGAAGCGACCATCAAAGGCGCCAGCGGCGGCAACTTCGAAAACCTGGTCACCAGCCCGGCAGCGGCGGTCACGGAAGTGACTGACACCCTCAATACGTCAACGGTCAGCCTGAAGGCAACGCCCACCGCAGCCGAAGGCGGCAACGTGGTGTACACCGCTTCCGTGACCTCGAAGGTCACCGGCAAGGACGTGGTCGTCACCCTGTCCAACGGTGAAAAAATCACCATCCCAGTCGGTGAAAGCACGGCCTCGATCACCGTCAAAGCTCCGAATGACGCATTGGTCGGCCACGAGCCGCTGACCAACGCGATCAAGGATGTAACCGGCGGCAATTACGAGAATCTGGTCGCCGACAAGACCCCGACCTCGACCGCCATCAGCGACACCCTGGACACCACCAAAGTGACCATGACCGCCAGCGGTCAGGTGCTTGAAGGCGGCAACATCACCTACACCGCCAACCTGACGAATGCCGCTGGCAGCGACATGACGGTCAAGTTGAGCAACGGCGAAAGCATCGTGATCAAGGCCGGCGACAAATCCGGCTCCATTACCGTTTCTGCCCCGGCCGATGACGTCTACAAGGACGGCAGCAAAATCACCGTCCGCATCGACAGCACCAGCGGCGGCGACTTCGAGAAGCTCGACGTCAACAAAGCCGTGCACATCACCACCGTCAAAGATACGATCGACACCACCACGCTCAAACTCAGCGCAGACGTGGGCACCGTCGGCGAAGGTGGTCAGATCAACTACACCGCGACCCTGAACCACCCAGCGGACACGGCGATGACCGTGACCCTGAGCAACGGTCTGGTGATCAACATCAAGGCCGGCGAGTCCAGCGGCTCTGCGTCTTTCACCGTACCGAACAACGTCTACACCGGCGCAGCGGACATCCTTGCCTCGATCAAGGAAACCACCGGCGGCAACTTCGAACAACTGGACACCGATCGCTCGGCCATCGTCACCAAAGTCACCGACACCGCTGACACCACCAACCTGACATTGAGCGCTAGCGGCTCGGTGCAGGAAGGTGGCCAGATCGTCTACACCGCGACCCTGTCCCAGGCCGCCGGCAGCAACATGACCGTGAAGCTGAGCAACGGCGCGACTATCACCATCCTCAAGGATGCGGTGTCCGGCCATGTCAGCGTGGCCGCACCGAAAGACGACGTCTACAAAGACGCGGGCAAAGTTGAAGCGACCATCAAGGAAGCCAGCGGTGGCAACTTCGAGAACCTGGTGACCAGCCCGACGGCGGCAGTCACGGAAGTGACTGACACTATCAACACCTCGACGGTCAGCCTGACGACCGCCAACGGCACTGTCGCCGAAGGTGGTACCGTGGTTTACACCGCGTCCGTGTCGGCTGAAGTCACTGGTTCGCCGGTGGTCGTGACCCTGTCCAACGGCCAGACCATCACCATTCCGGTCGGTTCGAGCAGTGCCAGCGTGAACTTCACCGCGCCAAACGATGCCCTCGTGGGCGGCGGCTCCTTGAGCGTCAAAATCGACGATGCCAAGGGTGGTAATTACGAGAAGCTGGAAGTTAACGGCAAGCCGGCGAACACCTCGATTACCGATACGGCTGACACCACGACGGTTAGCCTGACCGCTACAGATTCGGTGGCTGAAGGCGGCTCCATCGTTTACACCGCGAACCTGACCCATGCGGCCGGCACTCCGGTCACTGTCACCCTGAGCAACGGCGCAGTCATCACCATCGCCGCCAACGCTACCAGCGGTTCCGTCACCGTCGCCGCGCCGAAAGACGATGCCTACATCGACGCCGGCAAAGTCAGCGCCACGATCAGCACCGCTACCGGCGGCAACTTCGAGAACCTGGTCACCAGCCCGGCGGCGGCAGTCACTGAGGTGACTGACACGATCAACACGTCGACGGTCAGCCTGACGACCGCCAACGGCACTGTCGCCGAAGGCGGCACNCACCAGCCCGGCGGCGGCAGTCACTGAGGTGACTGACACGATCAACACGTCGACGGTCAGCCTGACGACCGCCAACGGCACTGTCGCCGAAGGCGGCACCGTGGTTTACACCGCGTCCGTGTCGGCTGAAGTCACTGGTTCGCCGGTGGTCGTGACCTTGTCCAACGGCCAGACCATTACAATTCCGGTCGGTTCGAGCAGCGCCAGCGTGAACTTCACCGCGCCAAACGATGCCTTGGCTGGCGGCGGCTCCCTGAGCGTCAAGATTGATGATGCGAAGGGCGGTAACTTCGAAAAACTGGTCGTCGACAGCAAACCGGCGGACACCGCTGTCAGCGATACCGTGGACACCACCAAGGTGACCATGACCGCCAGCGACTACGTGGTCGAGGGCGGCACGATCACTTACACCGTCAACCTCAGCAATGCCGCCGGCACTGATATGACGGTCAAGCTAAGCAACGGCGAGAGCGTCGTGATCAAGGCCGGCGACAAGTCAGGCTCCATTACCGTTCCTGCACCGGCCGATGACGCCTATAAGGACGGCAGCAAGATCACCGTTGGCATCGCCAGCACCGACGGCGGCAACTTCGAGAAGCTCGACGTCAGCAAGACCACCCACACCACCACCGTCAATGACACCACCGACACCACCACGCTGAAGCTCAGTGCCGATGTGAGCACCGTCAGCGAAGGTGGCCAGATCGTCTACACCGCGACACTGAACCACCCGGCCGACACGGCGATGACCGTGACCCTGAACAACGGCCTGGTGATCAACATCAAGGCCGGCGAGTCCAGCGGTTCGGCGCCGTACACCGTGCCAAATGATGTCTACACCGGCGCATCGCCCGTCAGGGCAGCGATCGCGGACAGCACTGGCGGCAACTTCGAACAACTCGACACCGACCGCTCCGCCGTCGTCACCAAAGTAACCGACACCGCCGACACCACCAGCCTGACCCTCAGCGCCAGCGGTTCGGTGCAGGAAGGCGGGCAAATCGTCTACACCGCGACCTTGTCCCATGCCGCCGGCAGCGACATGACCGTGAAACTGAGCAACGGCGCGATCATCACCATCCTCAAGGATGCTGTGTCCGGCCACGTCAGCGTGGACGCACCGAAAGACGACGTGTACCTGGACGCCGGCAAAGTCACCGCCAGCATCGATGAGTTCAGCGGCGGCAAATTCGAAAGCCTGGTGCCGGACAAGTCGCTGGTGTCCACGGACATCACTGACACGATCAACGACGTGGTCGCCAAACTGACGGTGGATAACGCCAGCGTCACCGAAGGCGGCAAAGTCACCTACACCGTGACCCTGACCAACGCCGATGACCTGCCGGTCAATAACCATGGCGACCTGTCCTTTACGTTGACTGACGGCACCGTGGTCAAGGTCGCGGCCAACCAAACCAGCGGCAGCACCGTGGTGACCACCCAGGACAACCACTACGTCAACCAGCCGGTGACGGTGGTTAATCAACTGACGGGCGTCTCGGGCACCAACACCTTCGAAAACCTGGTACTGAGCGCCGACAAGACCAGCGTCACCATCACCGACAACGACCACGCGCCTGTGTCTGCCGGCGGTGCTGTCGCCGGTCTCGAAGATTCGACCATCACCTTGAGCTGGAACGACTTCAAGGTCACCGACCTCGATAACGACAGCCCTCTGGGTATCACCATTACCCAGGTATCGGGCGGTGGCATCCTGCTGTTCAACGGCGCGCAGGTCACCTTGGGCCAGACCATCAGCCAGGCGGATATCGCGCTGGGCAAACTGACCTTTGTGCCCGCCGCCAATGAATCAGGCGCCGATGGTTTCGGCGGAACCGGCGTAGGTAACAAAGCGTCGGATTACGCACAGATTCAGTTCAAGCCTATCGACGGCTTCAATCAGGGCACTGAAGCGACCCTGAAAGTCGACATCACCCCGGTGGCGGATGCGCCAACGCTGAATGTCGCCGGTAACAACGTAACCTCGACGGGCCTGATCAAAGAGGTCTGGACCGGTCTGTCGGGCCTGGGCACCGATGGCAATGGCGCAGCGACGAACACGCTGAAAAGTGTCATCGATGGCGCGGGCACGCCGAACTCCAGCAGCACCGTCAGCAACGTGCAATCCGAGGGCGATGTGGCCCAAGGCACCGCGTCGAAAACCTCCGGGCTGATCTATCTCGAAGCCGGCAAGACGTACACCTTCAGCGGCACTGGCGATGACAGCTTGCTGGTGACCATTGGCGGCAAGAACGTCGCAGCCACTACGTGGGGCGCCGGGGCCAACCTGAACGGTTCGTTCACACCGTCTGCCAGTGGCTACTACACGCTGGACATCTACCACCATAACCAGAACGGCCCGGGAAACTACGACGTCAACCTGTCCGTCAACGGCAGTCCGGCGGTCGACCTGAGCAGTGCTGGCGTGCCGATCTACACCGGCGTTGCCGACCTTACCCATGCAGGCGTGACGGTTTCCGATCTGCACGGCAGTAACGGTGAAGGCTATTACGAAGGCTACAAACTCAACGAAGGCGCGCAAGGTACCAGCGTTCACCTGTCCGTCATCAACACCGCACTGACCGACACCGACGGCTCCGAAATCCTGAGCGTGAAGATCAGCGGCATCCCAGCCGGATCGGTCCTCACCGATGGCGCCGGCCACACTTTCACCGCGACCGCGACGTCCGGCGAAGCCAACGTCACCGGCTGGAGCCTCGGCACCCTGACCGTGACCCCGCCGGCGAACTACAACGGCCAGTTCAACCTGACCGTCACATCGACGTCCACCGAGACCCTCGGCGGTTCGGCGCCAAGTACCGCGACGATCCCGGTCACGGTTTACCCGACGGCCCCCGTCAGCGAAGTGGTCGCAACCCTCACGGTGGATAAAACCTCCGTGGCCGAAGGTGGCCAGATCACTTACACCGTGACCCTGTCCAACAAGGACGGGATCGCCATCAGCAGCCACGACGAGCTGACCTTCAAGCTGTCCGACGGCACACTCGTCAAAGTACCGGCCAACGCGGCGTCGGGCTCGTTCAGCATTAACGCCCCGGACGACATCCTGATGGGCGGTCAACCGGCCATCGTCAACAAACTCGAAAGCGTCAGCGGTGCTGACAACTTCCAACAACTGACCCTGGCTCAGAATTCGACACAAACCGCCGTGACGGACGAATCAGGTTCGGGTACCTCAATCGACAACCAGGGCGACAAAGTCGGCATCACCATCGTCGGCAACGGCGCGGTACTGGAAAACCAGGCGCCGAGCTTCACCATCAAGCTCGACAAGGCCCAGGCTGTTGCCCTGACCGTGAAGTTGAGCGACGGTCAGACGGTGACCTTCGCCGCAGGCGAAACGGAAAAGGTCCACACCCTGGCGCCGCAAGGCGAGGACGTCTACAAAGACGGCGGCACCGCGACGCTGGGCATCAGCGGCGCAACCTCCGGTGGCACTGCGCTGGAAAATCTGGTGGTGGGTAACCCGGCGTCGGTGGTCATCACCGACACCCTCAGCGAAGTCGTCGCCAAGCTGACCGTGGACAAAACCACCGTCGCCGAAGGCGGCTCGGTCACCTACACCGTGACCCTGACCAACAAAGACGGGATCGCCATCGGCAACCACTGACCGTGGACAAAACCACCGTCGCCGAAGGCGGCTCGGTCACCTACACCGTGACCCTGACCAACAAAGACGGGATCGCCATCGGCAACCACGATGCGCTGACCTTCAAGCTGACCGACGGCACAATCGTTACCGTGCCGGCCAACAGCACCAGCGGTTCCGCGACCGTGGTCACCAAGGATGACGTGTACACCGGCGGGCAAACTTCGCTGGTCAACAAGCTGGAATCGGTAACCGGCAGCGACAACTTCGAAAAACTGACCCTGAACGACGCAAAACTCACCACGACCGTCACCGACGAACCTTCGGGCCAGGGCGACAAGGTGACCGTGAGCATCGACGGCAAGGGCGGAGTCGCTGAAAACGTTGGCGCAGCCTTCACCGTCAAAATTGATCGGGCGCTAAGTGACAACCTCGACGTGACCCTGAGCAATGGCGGCAAGGTCACCATCGTGGCCGGTCAGACCCAGGCGATCTACACCGCTCCGATTCAAGGCGAAGACGTCTTCAAAGACGGCGGGCCTCTGAACCTGAAAGTCACCGATGCGACCGTCACCGGCAAGACCTTCGAAAACCTCGTGCTCAGCGATACCGCAGGCACCGTGCAAATCAGCGACACCCTCAGCGAAGTCGTCGCCAAGCTGACCGTGGACAAAACCACCGTCGCCGAAGGCGGCTCGGTCACCTACACCGTGACCCTGACCAACAAAGACTGACCGTGGACAAAACCACCGTCGCCGAAGGCGGCTCGGTCACCTACACCGTGACCCTGACCAACAAAGACGGGATCGCCATCGGCAACCACGATGCGCTGACCTTCAAGCTGACCGACGGCACAATCGTCACCGTACCGGCCAACAGCACCAGCGGCTCCGCGACCGTGGTCACCAAGGATGACGTGTACACCGGCGGGCAAACCTCGCTGGTCAACAAACTGGAATCGGTGACCGGCAGCGACAACTTCGAAAAACTGACCCTGAACGACGCAAAACTCACCACGACCGTCACCGACGAGCCTTCGGGCCAGGGTGAGCAAACCACCCTTGGCATCAGCGGCGCTACGTCGGTGAACGAAGGCCAGGCTGCGCATTACACGCTGACCCTGAGCAATACCGCTCAGACCGAAGTGACGGTCACCCTGAAATACACCGGCACCGCGACCAATGGCGTGGATTACACCGGTGTGGTGACCGTCAAGATTCCAGCCAACAGCAACAGTGTCGGTTTCGACATCAATACTATTCATGACAAGTTGGTCGAAGGTACCGAGAACTTCAAGATCGCCATTGATTCGGTCAGCGGCGGTAATTTCGAGAGCCTGGTGATCGACTCGGCCCATAACGATGTCAGCACCAACATCGTCGACAACGACCACGCGCCGGTGTCCGTTGGCGGAGCTGTCGCCGGTCTCGAAGATTCGACCATCACCCTGACCTGGGACAACTTCAAGGTCACCGACGTCGATAACGACAGCCCGCTCAGCATCACCATCACTCAGGTATCGGCCGGCGGCACCCTGCTGTTCAACGGTATGCAGGTCTCCTTGGGCCAGACCATCAGCCAGGCGGATATCGCGCTGGGCAAACTGACCTTTGTGCCGGCCACCAACGCATCGGGCGCCAACGGATATGGCGGCACCGGCGTGGGTAACCAGGCGGCGGACTACGCGCAGATCAAGTTCAAGCCTACCGACGGCTTCAACCAGGGCACCGAAGCGACCTTGAAAGTCGACATCACCCCGGTGGCGGATGCACCAACGCTGAACGTCGCCAGCAACAACGTAACCTCGACGGGCTTGATCAAAGAGGTCTGGACCGGCTTGTCGGGCCTCGGCACCGATGGCAGCGGCGCAAACACCGGCACCCTGAAAAGTGTCATTGACGGCGCGGGCAAACCAAACTCCAGCGGCACGGTGACCAACGTGCAGTCTGACGGCAGCGTCGCGGCTGGCACGGCATCGAAAACCTCCGGGCTGATCTACCTCGAAGCCGGCAAGACTTACACTTTCAGCGGCACCGGCGATGACAGCCTGTTGGTGACCATCGGCGGTAAAAACGTGGCGGCCACGACGTGGGGCGCGGGCGGCAGTCTGAACGGTTCGTTCACCCCGACCACCAGCGGTTACTACACCCTGGACATCTACCACCACAACCAGAGCGGCCCGGGTAACTATGACGTCAACCTGTCGGTCAACGGCAGCGCCGCGGTCGACCTGAGCAGCGCCGGCGTGCCGCTGTACACCGGCGTGGCGGATCTCGCCGCTTCCGGCGTGACGGTGTCCGATTTGCACGGCACCAGCGGCGAAGGCTACTACGAAGGCTACAAACTCAATGAAGCCGCGGAAGGGACCAGCGTTCATCTGTCCGCGATCAAGACGGCCCTGACTGATATCGACGGCTCCGAAAGCCTGAGCGTGAAAATCAGCGGGATTCCGGCGGGCTCGATACTGACCGATGGCGCCGGCCACACCTTCACCGCCAGCGCGACCTCCGGCGAAGCCAACGTCACGGGCTGGAACCTCGGCTCCCTGACCGTCACTCCGCCACCGTACTACAACGGCCAGTTCAACCTGACCGTGACCTCGACCTCCACCGAATCGCTCGGCGGTTCGGCGCAAAGCACCGCGACGATCCCGGTGACGGTTTACCCGACGGTCTACAACGCTGTCACCGCCACAGCGGCCAACGACACCATCACCGGCACTGACGGCAACGACATCATGGTCGCCGATATCGGCGGGCTGACCGTGGTGCCGGGCACCAACTACAACATTGCGTTCATGGTCGACAGCTCGGGCAGTATGAGCGCGTCGTCGATCAACTCAGCCAAGGACTCGCTGACCTCGGTGTTCAACACCCTCAAGCAGAGCATGGGCGGCAATTCGGGGACGGTGAATATCTTCCTGGCGGACTTCGACAACCAGGTCAACAAGTCGGTGTCGGTGAACCTGAACGACCCGAATGCCCTGACCTTGCTCAAATCGGTACTGGATTCGATGGCTTCCGGCGGCGGTACCAACTACGAGGACGTGTTCAAAACCACGGCCAACTGGTTCCAGAGCGCCGATGCCGTTGCCAACACCGGGGCGAAGAACCTGACCTACTTCATCACCGACGGCCAGCCGACGTACTACCAGAACGGCGAGCAGACCAACCCGACGCTGTACGGCGATGTGAAGCTTGATGATGTAGTGAAAGCCAGCAACTACAAGCCGGGCGACCAGTTCACTGTGAACATCGACAGTACACACATTCTGAATATCAATAGTTCGGGAACCGTGACACTGAAAACCTACGGTGATTCGTGGTGGGGCGGCAGCGGCTGGAGTTCCAGCACCCTGGGCACGGTTCATGCTCAAGGCGATGGCACGTACGAGTTGTCCAGCCTGGCGGGCAGCGGTAACAGCACCAGCTGGACCACCACCGACAACTCCACCGACAGCTTCGCGCTGCTGGGCAAGGTGTCGACAGTAGAAGCCATCGGCTTGAACAAGGACGTCACCCTTGCCGATCTGAAGCCGTACGACTCGGATAAAACGCCGCAGACCAACATCGACCCGAAAGACTTGGCCAACTCGATCATCGGCCATACCGAAGCGACGATGCCAGGTGCAGACACGGTCAATGGCGGCGACGGCAACGACATCCTGTTCGGCGACCTGGTGAGCTTCAACGGCGTTGCAGGCGAGGGTTATCAGGCCATGCAGGCGTTCGTTGCCCAGCAAACCGGCGTGGACGTCAGCAAAGTCAGCACCAGCAACGTGCACCAGTTCATCACCGAGCACTACACCGCGTTCGATGTGTCCGGGGCACATGACGGTAATGACTCGCTGCTGGGCGGTGCCGGCAATGACATTCTCTTCGGCCAGGGTGGCAACGACCTGCTCGACGCCGGCAAGGGCAATGACATCCTGCTCGGTGGCAGCGGTAACGATTCGCTGATGGGCGGTCAGGGCAACGATATTCTGATCGGCGGCTCAGGTGCCGACACCTTCGTCTGGAAGGCTGGTGACACCGGCAGCGACGTGATCAAGGACTTCAAGGCCAGCGAGGGCGACCGCATCGACCTGCGCGATCTGCTGCAGGGTGAAACCGGCAGCACCATCGACAACTTCCTGAAGATCACCACCGTGGATGGCGTTTCGTCCCTGCAAGTCAGCTCCGCCGGCAAGTTCAACGGCGCCGGAGCCGACGCTGCAGCAGCAGCACCGGATGTGACGATCAAACTGGAAGGCAACAACTGGTCCACCGCCAACATTCACTCGTTGATTGCCGGCAGTGACCCGACCATAAAAATCGATCACAACAACACCTGATCCAACGAAAAACGGCCGCCCTTATGGGGCGGCCGTCACGTTTGCGCCCAACACCCCGGTGACGATTTCGTCGCCGCACCGCATACTCGCGTCCAGTTGGCCTATGCTGCTGACAGCATGACGCTGGTCCATTTCCGAGGGATGTTCAATGTTCTACGTGCAACGCGATGCGCAAGGTCAGTTAGTGCGCGTGGAAGCCGCGGCCTACGCCGAGGCCACGGAAACACTGCCGGCCGACCACCATGAAATCCAGGCCTGGTATGCCAATGAAGTAGTGGAAACCAGCCTCAAACAGCTCAAGCAGAGCGACCTGGAAATGATCCGGGTACTCGACGACTTGATCCAGGTGCTGACCAGCAAAGGCGTGATCCGCGTCACCGACCTGCCGCCGGCCGCACAAGCCAAGCTGATGGACCGGACCCAGGCCCGTGAAGCGTTGGGCGGGTTGAGTCAATTGATCGATGATGATGAGACGGGATTGATCTAACGCCCACACACAGATCGTTCCCACGCTCTGCGTGGGAACGATCATGTGCGCTAAACCTTGACCGGATCCGGCGCCAGCTCTGGCGATTCAAGGTGATCCAGCACCCGCTCCACCATTAAATGAACCCCGTCAGCCATTCGGCTAAGCGCCAGCGCGACGCACCGGCGTGTACCTTCGACGTCGTCGGCCAGATCGGCGGCGATGGCGCTGATGGAGAGCAGGTCTTCAGAGGCGTTGGCGAGAAGGGTTTCGGAGCCGATGTCGGGCGAGACGGTGAAGAGGTAGCCTTTGCGGGGCTCCGGAGGATTTGGCGTTACTTTGAACATGTTGTATCTCCATCTGTGTATTGGGAGCTACTACCGTTCGCTTGCACGCGAATAGGGTGGCAGCTGTGCGCGAGTGTGCAAGACCGGGCAGACGGACCCCGGCAGATAATTCTCGAAAGAAAGATCTCCCGCGCACAGCCGCCATAAAAGAGGCACTGCGAGCATGAATCTGCTCGCCAAGTAACCAATGGCGTTGCGCGTCGTCTTTTACCCGGACTTGCACGTCCGTGTCACCGATTATTCGGTGACAAAGCCAGACTAGACCTGCGCTTTGGCCGGAACAAGTTCACCAACACCGCTACAACTTGAAGGAAATCTCCTAGGACCTGCCCCCGCCGATCGTTCCCACGCGCAGCAAAGGAATGCCTCAAGGGACGCTCCGCGTTCCGGCCTCGCCGCCGACGTTGCGCCTGGCACCGATGTGACGCAGAGCGTCACGGGCTGCATTCCCACGCAGAGCGTGGGAACGATCAGTATCACCGACGACGCATTACTGCCAAGGCTTCGGCTCACCAAACAACTGCCCCTGAATCCCATACAACCCCATCTCACGAATAACCATCAACTCTCCTTCCGTCTCGACCCGCTCGGCAATCAACGGCAAGTCGATGCTGTGCGCCGCCCGCTGAATCGCCTCGATGAACAGGCGCTTGTCGCTCTCCTGATCAATCGCCCGGATGTAACTGCCGTCAATCTTCAGATACGCCAACCCAAGCCGCGCCAGGTTGCCGATCATGCTGAAGCGCCCGCCAAAGCGTTGCAGGCTCAGGGAGAACCCGAGTTCGTGCAGACGTCGCGTCAGCTCTTCCAGCATGGCTTGCTCCGGCAACTGCTCCTCGCCGATTTCCAGGGTCAATCGCTCCCCGAGATCCGAATGCTGACGCAGGATGTCGAAGACTTTATTCAACGCCTGCGGATCGGCCAGCGTCGCTGAAGACAGGTTCAGCGCCAGCGACTCTTTATGCTCGGCCATCTGCTCAAGTACCAGCTCCAACATCAGCCGATCAAGCCGCGCGGTCCAGCCAAAGCGCTCGAGCCACGGCAGGAAGCGCCCGGCGGGAATGGTCTGGCCCTCGTCGTCGATCAAACGCGACAGCACCTTGTAATGCAGCACCAACTGCGTGTCCTGGGCAGCCACCACCGGCTGGAAATACAGCTCGAAACGCTGCTGGCTCAACGCCTGTTCCAGTAAGTTGTGCCAGGCATGATGGTCGTCGCCGACGCTGGCCGACGCGCTGTGATCCAGGCAGACCCAGCTCGAATCGCCCTGGCCTTCTGCCTGAGCCAACGCCTGATCGCCCAGCCCGAGCACCGCTTGCGGGGAGTCGCCATACACAAACGGTGCCAGCCCGATCGAGGCCACCGAGGCCACGTCGGTGGCGCCCGTCGCGTGCAGGCTCGCCAAGGCACTGTCGAGGTTCTGCGCCAGTTGCAGCGCTTCTTCGCGCACCAGCCCCGGCGCCAGCACGGCGAATTCACCGCCGCGAATCCGCGTCACGAGGTTCAGGGTTTCCGGGTATTTGGCGCACTCTCGGGACAGTTGCTCGCCAACCGCTTTCAACAACTGGTCAGTGCGTTGACCGCCCAACCGCTGGTTCAACCCGGCCAGGTCCCTGACCCGTAATAGCAGCAGATAGCCGGAACTCGCCTGCTCCGGATTGCTCACTCGGGCGTTCAATTGCATTTCGAAATAACGACGGTTGGCCAGCCCCGTCAGGTTGTCCTGATAGGACTCGGCCCGCAGTTTTTCACTGCGCTCGGCCTGTTCCTGGAACAGCGCTTTAAGCTTCTCGACCATCTGGTTCATGGCCTGCACGACACGCCGCAGTTCAGGTGTGCGCGGCAGTTGCGGCAGGCTGAGGAATTCGCGGCGAGCGATGGCGTGGGATTGCTTGACCATGTAATCCAGCGGCTTCAGTTGCCGGCGCAACAACAGCGCACCCAGCACCGCGCTCACCGCACCGCAGATCAGCAACCAGCCAAGACTGCCCAGCGCGCTCTGCCAGAGTTTGGCCAACGCGAACATCGGATGGCTGACCACCTCGACCCGCGCCGCCTGCTCCCAGCCACGGCTGACGAGGGCATCACCGCCGGCCGCTTCCAACCCGATCATTTTGACGAACCAGTCCGGCACGTTGTTGACCGCTGGAATGCCGCTGCGCTCGACGATGGTCTGATCGCTCTTGAGGTCGACCACGCGGATGCTCGCGTAATAACCGCTGTCGAAGATCGAACTGACCAGCAACTCGACCATCGCCGGGTCGTCGATGTTCGGTGTCAGGGACAGCGCCAATGCCGTCGCGGCATCCTGGGCGTGGGAGCGCAACTGGTTGACGTATTGGGTGCGCGAGCTTTCCAGGCTGACCACGAAGCTACCGGTGAAGGCGATCACCAGGAACAGACAGATAGCGATCAACAGCTGTTTGAACAAGGACATCTGAGCGCGTGCTCCTAGTTAGTCGTCTCGACCGGGAAACCTTCGGCCTGCATTTTCTTCAACACATCCTGCCAACGAGACAGGCGTTTGGTGTCACCGACTTTCTTGTTGCCCTTGGCGCCCGGCAACCACAACCCTTCGGCATTAAAAGAGTAGACCGGCAGCAAATCGGTTCGCTGGCTGGCCGGTTTGATCGTATCGATCAGGCTGTCGAGTACCAACGGCATGGCTTCGGGGCTTGAGTAGTAGGTCAACACCATGTGCGCCCGATTCAGGCGCAAGGCCTTGACGTAGGTGATGCGCAGCTTGTCACTGGCGACGCCGAGATGACGCAGGCTGAAATACTTGGCGATCGCGTAATCTTCGCAATCGCCGGCGCCCTTCCACAGGGCCTCGATGGGTGTTTCCCAATAATCGACCTCGTGCCACAGGTCGATGTCTTCCTCGTAACGCATCTGCTTGTTGAAGAACTGGTTGACCACTTTAAGCTGTTCGAGCTCGCCAACTTGCTTTTGCGTGGCCAATAAGTGCTGCCAGGCATCAATGCGTGGCTGCCCTTCGCCCAATGGCCCGTACAATGCCTGCGCGCGACGGCTGATCAGCGAAAAATCCCAATCGGCATGCAGCCCGCCCAGCATAACGCCGGCCAGCAGCAACGCGCAGCACAGCCAGCGCAAAGTCCGAGGGATCGCGAAACGTACCGCCAATGCGAGGCATCCAGGTCAGGCAGGTGGAAAGCGGTCGATGGTGCAGGTTAGCCCGATAAAAGACAATGGCACGGTGAGATCACTGCTGGCGCGCTAAACTTTGTATGGCAGGTGTCATTAAAAACATCGCGGCCACGTCAGGGCGATCTTTTGTCCGTTTGACAACCTGTCAGGCAGTCACTAGTGTCCCCTTGGATCCAAATTCATTTCAGTCAAACAGGGTGCGTAGTTGTGACACAGAAGCCCAATCCTCTGAACAGCATCAAGGTCAACGGGCCGATTCCCGCTCACCTGGCACGCTCGGTGATCGAAGAAACCCTGCGTTCGGCCATTCTCGACGGTCGCATACCTTGCGGCACCGCCCTGCGTCAGCAAGATTTGGCCGATCTTTTCGGTGTCAGCCGCATGCCGGTGCGCGAAGCTTTGCGCCAGCTCGAAGCTCAGGCACTGCTCAACGTCATCGCCCATAAAGGCGCCGTGGTCGCACCGCTGGTTCAGGGCGATGCCGTGGAAACCTATGCGCTGCGGATCCTGCTGGAATCCGAAGCGTTGCGCCTGTCGATCCCGTTACTGGTCAATGAGGATCTCGAACAGGCTGCCCGCTACATCGACGAACTGGAAACGCAAAACAACTACACCGAAATCGGCCGGCTCAATCGACTTTTCCACATGGCGCTGTACTGCAAGGCGCCGAACCAACGGCTATTGAGGCTGGTGGAAGACGGACTGAACGAAGAGGAGCGCTTCCTGCGCTTCAACCTGGAAGCCATGGGCCTTGGCAAGCTGTCCCAAGAAGACCACCGGGCGCTGTTGCTGGCCGTCGAAGACCGGGACATCGAGCGCGCGGTGAAGTTGCTCGAACATCACCTCAACCGGGGCGTCGAGGTCATCACACGCTACCTCAACAGCCCCGAAGCGCTGAACAAGAAAACCTCCAAGTAAACCTCGCCGACAAGCCTGAGCGAGCAGATCGAACTGCTCGTTCTCGCTTGCCGCGCTGTGCTGCGCCCCTCTCCAAAGCCCTGCCCTCGATTTCCCCCTCTCAAGACCAACAATGACTCCGAGTCGATGACGCGCCGGTGATAGCGGCTGTCGTGATTTACGCTCACTCTTGGGCTGCCAATAAATAATGAACGGGCGACGCACCGCACGAGCGGAGCAGTCCCCGCACCAAGAACCTACGGAAGGAGTCTTGCCACGGGAAAGGAAGAACCGGCGTTGATCCCAGCCAACTTCCGCCCCCTCAATTCACCTCAACGATTCAGTTAGAAAGTTACTTCGAGTGAGGCATTCACTCTTCATTTTAATTCTGACTTATATAAGCCGGAAGGAGTAACTACATCCAAATAAAACTCAATTGAAAAGTTTTATTGGAACTTATCGTGCGCCAGAAAGTTAAACTTTCAAATAATATAAAAATAACTTGCCCGACACTTTATTCATGTATTAGTTTTTCTCCGCCGCCTTGAATACTGGCGCCAGGCCGTCTCTTAACGACGTATTTCAACTTACCCATATCAATTCGGTTGAGGCCTCCGCTCGCCAGCAGAAAGCTTTAACTAACGATCGCTTATTCATTAAAACCCAACGGTATATCCAATTCACTTATAGGCTCGCCCATGAAATCGACTAAAGACCGCCTCAACCAGAAGAAAGCAGAACTTAGCGCTCACCCGATCTTTTCTGAAATCAACTCACTGTCGGTATTGCAACGCTTCATGGAAACCCATGTGTTTGCGGTATGGGATTTCATGTCACTGACCAAGCGTCTGCAACAGGAGCTCACCTGCGTGCAACTGCCCTGGTTGCCACCGCGAGATCCGCAGGCGGCGCGTTTGATCAACGAGATCGTGCTGGGTGAAGAGTCCGATGATCGTCCGGCTCACGGTCACTACAGCCATTTCGAGTTGTACCTGGATGCGATGCGCGAAGTTGGCGCCAGCACGGCGGTGGTCGAACGCTTCGTCGCGCTGCAAAAAGAAGGCGTGAGTTACGACGTGGCACTGCAAAGCGTGGACGTCGATCCGGCGGCAGCGCAGTTCGTGCGCAACACGTTGCACACCGCGCTGCATGCGCCGGGGCACAGCGTTGCGGCGGCATTTCTGCATGGTCGCGAGAGCGTCATCCCGCAGATGTTCCAGCGAATTCTTGATGACTGGGGCATCGGCATCGAACAGGCGCCGACCTTCCGTTACTACCTCGAACGGCACATCGAAGTCGACTCCGAAGACCACGGCCCCGCCGCTGAAAAACTCCTCGCCCGGCTGGTCAATGGCGACCCGCAGCGCGAAGAAGACGTTTACGCCAGTGCCATCGCCGCCGTGGAAAGTCGCATCGCGCTGTGGGATGGCCTGCGCCTGAGCATGACCGAACCGGTTGCCGAGGTGAATGCATGAACGCCGCCGACTACCAATCCTTCGCCGATGCCTGGGAAAGCCGCGCGACCATCCGTACCCGCCCCCGGCGGGTGCTGGAGAACGACGACAAGCTGATCTACCCGTTGAGCCGCCAACCGTTGGTGCTGAGCGAAACCTTCCTGCGCGAATGCCCTGAGCAGCGCGACTTTGCGCTGGTGCAGACGCTCTACAAATTCATCAATGACGTGGTGATTTTCGAAACCGAAATCGTCGACAAGACCGCCCGCAGCATCGCCAAGAATCGCTTCGCCGTGGCCTTCCCGTTCGCCTGCCGCTACGACGCCATGACCGTGGTGGTGGACGAGGATTACCACGCACTCGTGGCGATGGATTTCATGCAACAGACCGTCGCCATGACCGGCATCACGCCCATCGAACTGCCGGATGAAATCGAACTCAGCCGAGCCATTCCAGCTGCCGTGGCGCTCGCGCCGGAACACCTGCGCAGCGCCGTGGAATTGATCTGCGTGGCCATCGCCGAGAACACCGTGACCGGGGATGTTGCGGCGTTCGCCAAGGACGACACGGTAAAGCAGTCGATCAAGGGCCTGATGGCCGACCACTTGCTCGACGAAGGTCGCCACTCCGGATTCTGGGCGCGGCTGGTGCGCATCTACTGGCACACCGCGAGCGAAGACGACCGCCGATGCATCGCGCACATCCTGCCGGTGTTCATTAGCCACTACCTGACCAACGACATCCAGAAGTCGTTCGACTTCCACCTGATCGACGCCTTGCAGATCAGCGACGCCGCACGCCAGGCCCTCAAGAGCGAAGTGTCGGGGCTGGCCTTCCCGATCAATCGCCACCATCCGCTGGTCGCCAACATCGTGCGGTTTTTCCGCAGCAGTTCGCTGCTCGATTCGCCGTGCGTGCAAGACGCCCTCAGCGATTACCTGGTTTAACGAGGAGCCCATCATGAGACGTCTCGACATTCTGCTCATTGGACACAGCCAGGCCTTGACCGACCTGGCGCTGGAACTTGAACAACACGGTCATTCTCTGGTGCGCCTGACAGCCGTCGACGAGCAGCCGTTGGGTAACGCTGATTTGCTGATCGACGACGCCAGCCTGCCTGTTCAAGACGTCGGCGATACGCCGCGACTGACGCTGCAGCTGGGTATCGGTGTGCCTGGGGTTTCTGGCCTGCCGCCGCTGGACGTGCTGTGCACGTACGGTTCAACGCTGTTCACTCGCGTGCCCATCACCGATGAACCTTCGGGCAATGGCCAGGCATTGCGCCTGCGGGCAGTGGCAGAACTGGTCGATCAGGTGGCGTTGCTGGTCAGCCGTTTCTCTCGCGATTCCGACTATTTTCTGCTGGCTGAGCCTGTTGCTCCCGCTCACTTCGAGCACGTGGAAAACCTGCTCTATTTGGAGAACCTCGCGTTTTTCCATCGGCTCAACCTCACGGCGGTGCCCGCGCTGCTGGCGCTCAGCCAAATCCCGATGATCGAGCGCCTTGAGCAGCGCTTCATCCAGTGTGCCGAACGACCCGCGCTGAACATTGCCGGCTCGTCCCTGAGCTATCGGCATTTGCACGCCCACAGCTGCGCCATCCAGCAGCGTTTGCAGCCATTGCTTGCTCAGCATCACGGGCCGTTGGTGATCGGAATCTGCCTGCCAAAATGCAGCGCGTTGTATGCGGGGATTCTCGCGATTCTTGGCAGTGGCGCGGTGTACCTGCCGCTGGAGCCGAGCCATCCCTTGCAACGTCAGCAGTACATTCTGGAAAACGCCGGAGCAGTGTTTTTGCTGCATGACGGTGAGCATCCGCTCGCGGCGCAAATGCCGGGACTCGACATCAGCCGCATCGACATCGGTGACGTGGATCTCGATCAACCCTTGATGCGCCAACGACCCGATCCAGACGCGCCGTGCATGGCGCTCTACACCTCGGGCACCACCGGTCATCCCAAAGGCGTGTTGCTCAGCCAGGCCAACCTCGCGCACTTTACCGCGTGGTACGCCGACTATGTGCAGCTGACCGAACAGAGCCGGGTGCTGCAGTTTTCGTCGTTGAGTTTCGA
Organism: Pseudomonas sp. Root329; assembly: GCF_001424925.1. Lineage (NCBI taxonomy): Bacteria > Pseudomonadati > Pseudomonadota > Gammaproteobacteria > Pseudomonadales > Pseudomonadaceae > Pseudomonas > Pseudomonas sp. Root329. Next base: position 228,412 of record NZ_LMCV01000048.1, read on the forward strand.
CTCGTCGCTGATCGATATCTTCCCGACCCTGCTCCAGGGTGCCGAGCTGATCGTGCCCGGCGACGATCAGCGCCGCGATCCGTTGCAACTGGTCGAGCTGATCCGCCATCAACAACTGAGCCATGCCTTTTTGCCGCCAGCGTTGTTGAGCATCCTGCCGCTGGATCAATTGCAATGCCTCGATCACGTGATGACCGGCGGCGATGTCTGCGAACCCTACGTCATCGAGCAGCTCACCCGTCAGGGCAACCTCTACAACCTCTATGGCCCGACCGAAGCGACGGTGTTGATCACCGCGCGGCAACTGCGCACCGGCGACAGCAACCGCACCCTCGGCGCGCCTATCGCCAACAGTCAGGTGCTGATTCTCGATGAGGATTTTCAACCGGTGGCCGAACAGACTGTCGGTGAGTTGTACATCGTCGGGCCGGGCGTGTGCCTGGGGTATCTGAACAACCCGCAGCAGACCGCCGAACGTTATCTGATTCTGAGTTTGCCGAATGGCCAGAGCCTGCGCGCCTACCGCACCGGCGACATGGCTAAGTGGACCCGCGACGGCATCGAGCTTTGCGGACGGCGCGACAACCAGGTGAAAATTCGCGGCTTCCGGGTCGAGCCGGAAGAGATCGAACGCTGCCTGCGTGACAGTCAGTTGTACCGCCAGGTAGCGGTGGTCATCGACAGCCAGCGCCGGATTCTGGCCTTCCTCGCGCAGCCTCAGGAGGACCAACCCGGTACCGCTCGGGAAGCACTGAAAGTTCATGCGACACAGTTTCTGCCGGATTACATGCAACCCATCGCCTGGACCGAACTGCCGAACATGCCGTTCGCCAGCAACGGCAAGGTCGACCGCAAGGCACTGCTGGCGATGCCCGTGAATGTGTCCGAAAACACGCTGAGGCGCTTGCCCGCCAGTGCCGATGAGGCGCTGTTGTTGGAGATCTGGGCCGAGCTGCTGGAGCTGCCGGCCAGCGATATTTCCACCGATGAAAGCTTCTTCAACCTGGGCGGCCACTCGATCCTGCTGTCGCGCATGCTGTTGCGTCTGCGTGAGGAGTTCGGTCGCAGCATCTCGATCAACCGCTTCATCGAATTGCCGACCATCGCCAAGTTGGCGACCTTGGTGCGCGGCTCCGGCACCGAAGAGGTATTGAGCGAGAAAGCCTTGGCCGATGCCTTCCGCGAACTGGATATCCAGCCATTGCCAGTCAACCGCATGGGTGATGTGCACAAGGTGATCGTTACCGGCGCCAACAGCTTTGTCGGCGTGCACATCGTCGAAGCATTGCTCGCCTGGGGCGCGAGCGAAGTCGCCTGCCTGGTTCGCGACGGCGGTGGGCAATCGGCGGCCGAGCGGTTTGCCCATGCACTGCGAGAAAACCGTCTGGAGCATCTGGACCTGAGTCGGGTGCGGGTTTATGCGGCGGACATTACGCGTCCGTCATTGGGGCTCGAAGCGGATGTTTACGAGCGACTGGATCGGCAGTTCGGCGCGTTGGTGCACAACGCCGCCAACGTCAATCACGTACTCGATTACGAGTCGCTGGCGCGGGACAACGTCGAGCCGATTTTCGAGTGCCTTCGGTTGTGCGAAGGGCGCAGCAAGAAGATCTTCAACTTCGTCTCGACGCTCTCGGCTTCCAGCACGATTGCCGCCGATGGACGGGTGCTGGAATTGCCCGCCGCGCAGACCCCGCCGATCTACATCAAGAACGGCTACAACCTGTCCAAATGGGTCGGTGAGCGGATCCTCGAACGCGCTCGCGAACGTGGCGTACGGGTCAATCTTTACCGCCCCGGCAACATCAGTTTCAACAGCCTCACCGGTGTCTGCCAGCCTCACAAAAATCGCTTGATGCTGATGCTCAAAGGCTCGATCCAGCTCGGCCAGGTGCCGGAATTCGCGCTGAATTTCGACCTGATGCCGGTGGACTTTCTAGCCCGCTTCATCGCCTTCCATGCCAGCCGTTATTCATCCGAAAAAGCGGTGTTCAACCTGCACAACCCCGAGCCTCTGAGCTGGGACAACTACGTCGCGTCATTCCGTGAGGCGGGTCGGGAGTTTTCCATGGTCAGCGTCGCCGACTGGCAGCAGCAACTGGGCCGGGTCGACAGCGACAACGCGTTGTTCGGCGTGCTTGGTTTCTACCTCAACGGCTTCGAGGAAGACATCGGCGACATCTCAATGATCGGCCACGCCAACGCCCAGGCGGGCGTGCGGCAGATGGGCGCGCATTACCCGGAAAAATCTCCGGCGCTGCTGCGTCGCGGCTGCGACTACCTGAAAGAAATCAACTTCATCTGATTCAACCCAACCCCAAGAATGGAGCAAGACCATGAGCACTCTGCAACCCGATACCCTGATCAAGAATCCTCAAGGCTGCCACGTGGTGTCCTCGGTGGAAGTGCCGGCCGATGCCAAGAAGGTCTGGGCGGTGGTCGGTAACTTTGCCGGCTTCGATCAATTCATTCCGGCGCTGTCGCACATCGAGATGACCGGTGAAGGCGTGTCGTCCCTGCGCAAGAAATTCTTCAAGGACGGCAACCTCGTGGTCGAGCAACTCAACTCCCGGGATGACCAGGCGCTGAACATGACCTGGACCACGATTTACAACACCTTGGGCGTGGCCAATTTGTGGGCGGCGATGAGTGTTGAACCGTTGGCCGCGGGCAAATCCCGAGCGACCTGGACCATCATCGCCGAACCCGCGCAGGGCGGCGCGGAGGCGTTGCCGGGGTTCACGGATTTCGTGCAGGGCTTTGCCGATGACTCGATGAACAATGTGCTGAAACTGTTTGCGTAGGGCCTAAGTTTGGCGGTGATTCAACTACCGCTTTCGCGAGCAAGCCCGCTCCCACATTCAACCGCATTTCTTCTGAAGAAACGCGGTTGAATGTGGGAGCGGGCTTGCTCGCGAAGAACGATAACGCGGTTCAACTGACCTGAATCAGATTTTGAAGCTGTCGACCAACTGCTTCAATCGGTTCGCCTGCAGGGACAACGCATCACAATCCTTCAACGTTTCATTGAGGTTGGCCACGCTTTGCTGGTTCAGCAGGTTGATCTGGTTAACGTCGACGTTGAGGGTTTCCACGACCGCCGTCTGCTCTTCGGTCGCCGCGGCCACCGACTGGTTCATGCCATCGATTTCGCCGATGCGCTGGGTCACGCTGACCAGACGCAAACCGGCCTGGTTCGCCACTTCGACGCTCTGCTCGCTGGAGACCTGACTAGCGTTCATGGTCGTCACCGCTTCACGAGAACCGATCTGCAGCGAGGTGATCATCTTGTGGATCTCCTCCGCCGATTCTTGAGTACGGTGAGCGAGGTTACGCACCTCGTCCGCCACCACCGCAAAACCACGACCGGCTTCACCGGCGCGGGCCGCTTCGATGGCCGCGTTGAGCGCGAGCAAGTTGGTCTGCTGGGAGATGCCTTTAATCACATCCAGAATGTGCCCGATGTTGTCGGTGCTGGCGTTCAGGGTTTCGATTTGCGTACAGGACAGGCTGATTTTCTGCGACAACTCGGTCATCGCCAGAATAGTTTTCTCCACCACCTGACGACCATCATCAGCCTGCTCGCTCGCGCCGCTGGCGTGCTGGGAAGCATCGGCGGCGTTGCGGGCGATTTCCTGGGTGGCGGCGCCCAACTGGTTGATCGCTGCGGCCACACTGTTGGTGCGGGCGCTTTGCTCGTCGGAACCGACGATCGAGGCGTTGGACGAAGCCATCACCCGCTGCGACAGGTCGTGAACCTGGCGGGTGGCCGACGACACTTCGGAAATCGACGCGTGAATTCGCTCCACGAACTGATTGAACGAACCGCCCAGCTCACCGAATTCGTCTTTGCTTTCCACGGCCAGACGTCGGGTCAGGTCGCCCTCGCCTTGAGCGATGTCCTGCATCGCACGGCCCATGGTGGTCAGTGGACGCATCAGCACGTTGATCAGCAGGCTCAGCAGCACTGCAATAGCCGTCACGGCGATGAACATCGCGATCAGCGCAGAAGTACGGAACTGGCTGAGGGGTGCGTAGGCCTTGTCCTTGTCGATCGACAGACCGATGTACCACTCGGCATTCGGCAAACCACTGACCGGAGTAAACGAAAGGATGCGGTCCTGCTTGTTCAGGGTGACTTCCTGATTGCCCTTCTCGATGCGCACCCCGGCGTTCGGGTAGATGTCCTTCAGGTTTTTCATCACTTGGTCTTTGTCCGGGCTGACGATCACCTGACCGTCGGCGCTGACCAGGAATGCGTGGCCGATGCCACCGAAATCCACCGAGTTAATGATCTTCACCAGCGTTTCCAGGCTCAGGTCACCACCGACCACACCGAGTAACTCGCCGTTCTTTTTCACCGGCAGGGCGATGGTCACCACCAGGCCACCGACGGCAGCCATGTAAGGCGGGGTCAGCATGGTCTTGTCGGCAGCCACAGCCTGTTTGTACCAGGGACGCTGACGCGGATCGTAACCGTCAGGCATCTTCGCGTCCGGGCGCTGAGTAAACACGCCGTTGGCCTGGCCCACGTAGGTGAACTGGAAGTTCGAGGTCAGGGCCGGTTGACTGACCAGCCCCGGGAGGTCGGCATTGGCACCTTGATGGGCGACGTTTTGCGCGAGGTTTTCCAGTACCAGCACACGGCCGCTCATCCAGTTCTGCACGCTGCTGGCGGTCAGATCGCCGGCCTGCTGGACGCTCGATTCAAGGTTTTGACGGATGGTGTTTCGCTGCAGATAGTCGTTGTACAAAGTGAACAACGCAAAAGCCAGCACCACGACGCCGGAGGCGGCCAGAAGGATTTTATGGCTGAATTTGAGATTCATTTCATGGGACTTCTTATGCAAAAAGTGGGGATGCGTTCCGGGTTGCAACATTCCAAGTAACAGCGCAGGCAGGGCTCTGGGGCCGCTCTACTTTGGTGCACGCATGTCTCATCAGGCTGTCGGCACAAACCGGAGAAAACTTAGGCGTTTGTACGAAATGGTCGGTATTCGTATCAGATACCCGCCGAACGGCGTGCCAGAGCGCCTGATCAGCCCCTTTGTGATGACGGTTGTTCGTGCGGCAGTTACAAATTCCCCGCGCCTTTCTGTGAAGGATTGCCTGTGGTCTGGTGATCGACCATTAGCGCCGTGAAAAAACGAACGCGTCCGCCTGGAAACCATCGCCCATTTACCCGAGTCAAAAACTCGGAATGTCGAAGCGCGGGAATTAGTGCTTGAGTTGCTGGAAAGCGCCGAGCAAATGGGTTTGTCTCTGCGTTCAGTGGAGCGCTACGCGGCCGACGCGCGGTATCGCTGATGCCTGTAGATAACCTGTCGCTGAAACGGCGCGGTGAACCGCATCAGCAGGTGCTGCATCTCGCCCATTTACAGCTGATTGCCCTTTTGAGCGTTTAGCGAACCCAGAACGACAAAACCCCTACCTGCATACGCAGATAGGGGTTTCGGAATTTAATCTTGACGATGACCTACTCTCACATGGGGAAACCCCACACTACCATCGGCGATGCATC